>JBGSNJ010000134.1:0-3440 GCA_041739715.1 Aestuariivirga sp. | reverse complement strand
GATCTGGGCCTGCACGGTCACGTCCAGCGCCGTGGTGGGCTCGTCGGCAATCAGCAGGTCGGGATTGTTGGCCAGGGCCATGGCGATCATCACGCGCTGCCGCTGCCCGCCGGACAGCTGGTGCGGATAGTCCAGCAGTCGTGTCTCCGCGTCCCGGATGCCCACCTTGGTGAGCAGCTCCACGATGCGGCTGCGCGCGGCATCGCCGGTCACGCCCTGATGTATCTCCAGGATCTCGCCGATCTGCCGCTCCACCGTATGCAGCGGATTGAGCGAAGTCATCGGCTCCTGGAAGATCATGGTGATGTCATTGCCGCGCACCCGGCGAAGATCGCGCTCATCGGCGTCGAGCAGTTCCTCGCCCTTGAACAGGACCGAGCCGGACGGGTGCGCGGCCGATGGGTAAGGCAGCAGCTTGAGGATCGACAGGGCCGAGACCGACTTGCCCGATCCGGATTCGCCGACCAGTGCCAGGGTCTCGCCCTTGTTGATCGCGAAGGAGACCTTGTCGACGGCAAGAACGCTCGAGCCGCCCTGGCGGAAGGCCACCGACAGATCCTTCACCTCGAGAAGCCTGTCGCTCATGCAAAGGTCTTTCTGGGATCGAGCGCATCGCGCACCGCCTCGCCGATGAAGACCAGCAAGGACAGCATGACCGAGACGACGAGGAAGCCGGTGATGCCCAGCCAGGGCGCCTGCAGGTTGTTCTTGCCCTGGGCGATGAGTTCACCCAGCGAGGCCGAGCCCGGCGGCAGCCCGAAGCCCAGGAAGTCGAGCGCCGTCAGCGTGGTCACCGAACCCGAGAGGATGAAGGGCATGAAGGTGATGGTCGAGACCACGGCATTGGGCAGCAGGTGCTTGAACATGATCTTGGCGTCGCTGAGGCCCAGGGCCTTCGCGGCCCGGACATACTCGAAATTCCGTGCCCGGAGGAATTCGGCACGCACCAGTCCGACCAGCCCGGTCCATGAGAAGAGCACGAGGATGAAGAGAAGGATCCAGAAGGTCGGCGTGATGAAGGCGGCCAGGATGATCAGCAGGTAAAGCGTCGGCATCGATGTCCAGATGTCGATGAAGCGCTGGAACAGCAGGTCGGTCCATCCGCCGAAATAGCCCTGCACTGCGCCCGCGGCCATGCCGATCAGCGACGACAGGATCGTCAGGATCAGGCCGAAGGCCACCGAGATGCGGAAGCCATAGACCAGCCGGGCCACCACGTCGCGACCCTGGTCGTCGGTGCCTAGCCAGTTGAGGTTGCCGAAGGTGCAGTTCGAATCCTCCACCCCGAGGGGATACTTGGCGCAGGCTTCGGCCCGCGTCAGGTTGAAGGCCGGAGGCGAAGGTGCTGGCAGCGGCAGTTCGTTGTTGACGGTGTTGTACGAGTAGCGGATCGGCGGCCAGATCATCCAGCCATTGGCGGCGATCTCTTCCTGGTTCACCGGGTCACGGAAATCCGTCCGCGCCAGGAAGCCGCCGAACTTGGATTCCGGATAGTCCATGAAGGTGGGGAACAGCAGTTCGCCCTTGTAGGACACCAGCACCGGGCGGTCGTTCACCAGGAAGGGCGCGAAGACGGAGGCAAGGAAGAGGACCATGAAGATCCAGAAGGACCAGTAGCCGCGCCGGTTCTGTTTGAAGAGTTCCCAGCGCCGCTGGTTCAGTCCGGTCAACTTGAACAGCGCCATGGCCTAGACGTCCCGCCGTTCGAAGTCGATGCGCGGATCGATCCAGGTATACATGAGGTCCGAGACAAGCCCCACGACGAGTCCCACCAGCGTGAAGATGTAGAGCGTGGCGAAGACGATCGGATAGTCGCGGTCGAGCGCAGCCTTGTAGGTGAGATAGCCCAGCCCGTCGAGCGAGAAGACGGTCTCGATGAGCAGCGATCCGGCGAAGAAGGCGCCGAGGAAGGCGCCCGGAAAGCCGGAAATCACCAGCAGCATGGCATTTCGGAAGACATGGCCGTAGAGCACCTGGCGCTCGGTCAGGCCCTTGGCCCGTGCCGTGGTGACATACTGCTTGCGGATCTCGTCGAGGAAGGAGTTCTTGGTGAGAAGCGTCATGGTGGCGAAGCCGCCGATGCCCATGGCGATCAACGGCAGCACCAGATGCCAGGCATAGTCCATTGCCTTGCCGAGGAAGCTCAGCTGCTCGAAATTGTCGGATGTCAGGCCGCGTAAAGGAAACCAGCTGAAATAGCTGCCGCCGGCAAAGACAACGATCAGCATGATGGCGAAGATGAAGCTCGGAATGGCATAGCCGATGATGATCACGCCCGAGGTCCAGATGTCGAAGGGCGTGCCGTCCTTCACGGCCTTGCGGATGCCCAGCGGAATCGACACGGCATACTGGATGATGAGCAGCCACAGGCCCAGCGAGATCGACACCGGCATCTTCTCGACGATCAGGCTCACCACGCTGCGGTCGCGGAAATAGCTCTCGCCGAAGTCGAAGGTGAGATAGTTGCCCATCATCAGCAGGAAGCGCTCGTAGGCCGGCTTGTCGAAGCCGAACTGGCGCTCAAGATCCTTGATGAACTCCGGGTCCAGTCCCTGCGCGCCGCGATACTTGAAGGCGGTGACGTCGCCTGCGGCGCCGGGTTGCTGGGTGCTGCCGCCGGCCTCGTTGCCGGTGTTGCCGCTGATGCGGCCGGTCGAGTCCGAATCCGTTCCCTGCATCCGGGCGATCACCTGTTCCACCGGCCCGCCGGGCACGAACTGGATCACCGCAAAGGTCAGCAGCATGATGCCGAGAAGAGTCGGAATCATCAGCAGGATGCGTTTAAGGATATAGGCGCCCATTCCGGCCGTCAGTCCGCTTTCGTGATTCGCGCTGCCTTCTCAGGGTCATACCACCACGTATCGATGATGCCACGGTCGTATTTGGGCTTGGTGGCTGGCCTGCCGAACCTGTCCCAGTGGGCGATCCAGTGGCTGCCCTTGTGCCAGTTGGGCACCCAGAACTGCTCGGCCCGCAGCACACGGTCGAGCGCCCGGCCCGCCACGTTCAGCTCCTCGCGCGTCCTGGCGGCCACGACATTGTCGATGAGCGCGTCGATTTCCGGCGATGCGAGGCCCGAGAGATTGTAGCTGCCCGGCGCGTCGGCGGAGGCGGAACCGAAGAAGACGCGCAATGAGTCGCCAGGCGTCATGCCGCCGGCGAAGCGGCTCGAGATCATGTCGAAGTCGAAATTCTTCAGCCGGTCCTGGTACTGGGCCTCGTCCACGGTGCGGATGGTGGCATCGACACCCAGCAGCTTCAGGTTCTTGACATAGGGCCCGAGGATCCGTTCGAAGATCGGGCTGTCGATCAGGAATTCCACCGAGAGGGTCTCGCCCGTGGCATTGCGCCGGAGCGTGCCGTCGGCAACCCAGCCCGCCTCATCGAGAAGCCGCGAGGCCTCCCGCAGCAGCCTGCGGTCCTGGCCGGAGCCGTCGCTC
>JBGSNJ010000094.1:0-8584 GCA_041739715.1 Aestuariivirga sp. | reverse complement strand
GCATGGGCGGGCGGCAGCCAGAGATGGAAGGGAAACAGCGCCGTCTTCGCCAGCAGGCCCACGGTGACCAGAGCGGCCGCGACCAGTGTCACGGCGTCTGGCCGGATCAGCGCCGCGAGCGACGTAACGTCGAGAGTTCCGTAGGCGCCATAGAGCAGGACGATGCCGAGAAGATAGAGCATCGACCCAAACACGGCGAAGATGAGGTAGCGCAAAGCGGCCCGCAGGGTTTCGGCGCTGCCCTTCAGGCTCACCACGGGAATGGCCGCGAAGGTAAGGAGTTCGAGGGCGACATAGAGATTGAAGAGATCGGCGCTGGCGAAGAGCGTGTTGAGCGCACTGGCCATGGCGAGCAGCGCCGACCAGAAGACCAGCGATGCCCGGGACTCCGGCAACCCGCGTGGCGGACGGTACTCCTTCCAGGCAAAGGCCGCTGCAGCTGAGAAGATGACCGCGCTGGTCAGCATCATGACGGCCGAGACGCCGTCTGCCCGCAGCGCGATGCCAAGCGGCGGGTCCCAGCCGCCAACAACGTAGGCGACCGGTGCGCCGCTCTCCCACACAAGGACAAGAACCCGAACTGCGATGATCACCTGTGCGGCAAGACTGGCAAGCACGATGCCGGCAGCGCCTCTCCCGCCCAGCCCGACCAGGGCAACGATGGCGGTGGCCGGCAGGATGATGGCAAGCACCAGCAGATAGCCGCCGGGCGTCGGTGCCGCGGCGGCAAGCGACTGCAGCGGCATCATGGCCTGTCCTCGTCGTCAGCTGCCTCGTCTTCCAGGCTTGTTCGGCCAGCCTTGGACTGCAGTTGAGACAACAATGCGATGGCGATCGCCGTGGCAGAGAAGGCAACGACGATCCCCGTGATGACCAGCGCCTGCGGAACGGGATCGCCGCCCAGTCCGGCCGCAGCCCCGCGCCGTGCGATCACGCCGAAGAGCAGAAACACGCCCGACCCGAGCAGATTGAGCGCCAGCAGCTTGCGGAGCGGATGCCGATTGACCGTGATGCCGTAGACGCCAAGGCCGATGAGGGCGGATCCGGCCAGCCAGAACAGCATGGGCCCGCTCATCGCGCGTCCCTGCCGTTCGATGGCCCGGCTATCAGCAGGCCAAGGATCACGCCGATCGACAGGGTGAGGGCAATCTCCATCGCGACGATCAGCGGCTTGGCAAAGCCTTGCGGATAGGCGAGGAACTGCCCGGGCGAGACGAAGCCCCAGAAGCCGATGACCAGAAAGACGACGGGCCCGGCCACGATCACCGCGCGCAGGGCCGGCGAAGACAGTCGCGGGATTTGCCGCACGCCGGCCAGCATCACAAGCACCCACATGGCGGCCAGCACGGTACCGCCCTGGAAGGCACCACCCGGCACATCGGCCCCGACCCATGTCATGTAGATCGCGTAGGTCAGGCCGATCGGCGGCAATGTCCGTGCCAGCAGCACAAGCACGCTGTGTTTCTGCGCGAATGGTTTCAGGCCCGGGATACCGCCCCAATCACGGTCGCTGCCCAGCGACCAGACGCCAAGCAGGGCGACGAGCAGGACGATTTTCTCGAGCAACGTATCGAAGGACCGGTAGACGAAGAGGACTCCGGCAACAGGATTTCCAAGCCCGCTGTCCGGCAAAGACCTGAGCACGTCTCCGGCCAGAGACACGGGCTCACCAGGCAGCACGAAGGCCAGGGACGCCAGGCCCAATGCGACGCTCGACGCCAGCAGCACCGCAATCACATGAATAGACCCGGACACCGTCTCGCGCGCGCCGGACTCGCGCCCGGTTTTGTAGGCCGCCGCGATCAGCAGCATGCCGGTGGCACCGCTTCCGATCGCGGCCTCCGTCAGCGCCACGTCGATCGCCGCAATCCGCACCCAGACAAGCGACAGGAGAAGCCCATAGACAATGAAGATGATGACGGCCGAGGTGATCCGCCCGGCCAGCATGCTCCAGGCACCGACGCCCAGAACAAGCAGTGCCAGCGCCGCATCGAAGACCTGTTCCGTCATCGCCGGGGCTCTCTCGTCCGGATTGCGCCTCCGATGAGCTGCGTCACGATCGCACCGGAGAGCTGCACCAGGAGCCAGGTGCAGAACAGTTTCGCGCCGGTCAGCCATCCGAATTGGGGAATCAGGCCAAGCATGATCAGGCCCAATCCGAGGTTGTCGACCTTCGTGAGGGCATGAAGCCGTGTCAGCTGATCGGGGAAGCGCAGCAGGCCGATGGTTCCCGCCATGAAGAGGATGGCCCCGCCAAGGACGCAGGCAACGCTGAAGAGATCAAGCATCGCGCTCGCCTCCATCCTGCTCCTCGCCATGCCCGCCCCAGTTCACGAAGCCTATGGATGCGAAGACCGCAAGGATCGCCAGCATGAGCGCGACGTCGATGATCGCCGGCAAGCGCATCGATGCCGAGAGCAGCAGCAGGACGGCTACGCCGCCGGAACCGATGAGCTGGGCCGCCATCAGCCGGTCGGAGGTGTCCGGTCCGCGCAGGATGCGGACAAGGCCAAGCGCCACCATGAGCAGGATGAAGGACGCCACGGCGAGAAAGAACGCGGTCATGCCGATGGCCCCTCCTTGAAGAGGGTTGCAAGCCTCTCCTCTTCCTGCGCGAGTTGGGCCGCGACCGGGTGGTCCTCGTTCAGGCAATGGACCGGTATCGCGTCGGACGCGTCAGCGCCAAGCGGAAGCGTACCCGGCAGCAGGCTTGCAAAGGTCATGAAGGCCTGGCGACGAAGGCCGGGCGGAAGGCCGGTGCGGTACACCATGATGCCAGGCTTGAGGGGCATGGCGGGACTGAGGGCGATCCGGGCGACCGACACGCCGGCCAACAGGCTCTGGCCGAGAAACCTCAGGAAAGTCCCTGCTGCCCTGCCCGGCCTGATGGTGAGCTCTCCCGGCGGCAGGAGCGAGAGACTGAGCCACGATGCGACGGCGGCGGTCACGATGCCGGCCGCCATGTCCTTCATGTCCGTTCCGGCAAGCACGATCCAGAACAGCAGATAGACTGCCATCCGGATGAGGAAGGGCAAGGCCCTGCCGGGCTGCTGCGGCTGCGCTCCTGCCATGACTGGATTCTCCCCTCGTCGATCTGCCGCTCAGGGTGCTTTCGCTTCGGCTGGTCCAGTGGGCTGGCTTCCGGCCCTCTTCTCTTGCCAGCCGAACCAGGTCACGTAGAGGACGGGAAGAAAGACCAGCGTCAGGATCGTCGCCACCAGGAGTCCGCCCATGATGGCAAAGGCCATGGGACCCCAGAACACCGTCCAGGCAATCGGAATCATGCCCAGCACGGTCGAGACCGCCGTCAGCATGATGGGCCTGAAGCGGGCGGCACAGGCGTCCAGCGCGGCCGTCCGCACGTCCTTGCCTTGCGCGCGCTCGGCGTCGATCTGGCCCAGCAGGATCACGGCATTCTTGGTGATTATGCCGAGCAGGGCCAGGATTCCCAGAATGGCGACAAAGCCGAGCGGTCGGCCCGACGCCAGCAGGGCTCCGACCACGCCGATCAGCCCGAGGGGCCCCACGCTCAGAACGATCAGCAGGCGCTGGAAGCCCTGCAGCTGGAACATGAGCACGGTCAGCATGATAAGGAACATGATCGGAACCACGGCCAGCACCGAGGCCTGAGACTTCGCGCTTTCCTCGACCGTGCCGCCGACGGCGATGGCATAGCCGGCGGGAAGCGACCTGGAGAGTTCGGCAATCGGCTCGGTGAGCGCGCTCACTACTTCCTCAGGTAGCATGCCCGGACGGATATCGGACTGAACCGTCAGGTTCGGCGTGCGGTCGCGCCGCCAGATCAGCGGGTACTCCTGTTCGTAGTCGAAGCTCGCAAACTGCGCGAGGGGCACCGTCCGGCCGTTTGGCAGCGGCACCTGGAGTGTGCGCAGACTGTCGATCGAGACGCGCTGCTCGTCCGTGGCGCGGGCCACGACATTCACCAGATAGATGTCGTCGCGAATCTGGGTGACCGGAACACCCGACACGACAGTATCGAGGATGCGTGCCACAGACTGCGAACTGAGTCCGAGCAAGCGCGCCTCGTCCTGGTCGACGCGGATGCGCAATTGCCGCGCCGGTTCGAGCCAGTCGAAGTTGACACTCTCCGTGTTCGGATTGGCGGAAATCACGGCCGCCAGCTTCAACGCAATCTCACGCACCTCGGAGATGTCGGGCCCACTCACGCGATACTGGATGGGCCATCCGACCGGTGGGCCGAGTTCGAGCGGCGAGACGCGCGCAACGGCATTGGGGAAGTCGCGCGCCAGGGCTTCCTCAAGCTTCGCCTGCAGGCGGTTGCGCGCATCGACATCCTTGGCGACGATGACGGCCTGGCTGAAGAAGCTGTTGGGCAGCTGGACATCGAGCGGCAGGTAGAAGCGGATCGCGCCGCGTCCGACATAGGTGCTCCAGCGTTCGACATCCGGATCGTCCTTGAGCAAGGCGTCGAAGCGCACGGCCGCCGACTCGCTCGCATAGATCGAGGCATTCTGCGGCAGGCTGATGTCGACCAGCAGCTCGGGGCGGTCCGACGATGGGAAGAACTGTCGCGGGATCAGCGGCATAGCCATGATCGCGGCAATGAAAAGGCCGATCGTCAGGGCAATGACGAGATAGCGAAGGCGCATCGCCAGCGAAAGAAAGCCGCGATAGGTGCGGAACACGAAGCCGGGCTCGCCGCTTCCCGCCTTGGGCGGCTTGAGAATGGCGATGCCGAGCAAGGGCGCAAACATGACCGCCACGATCCAGGAGACGACCAGCGCGATGCTGACCACCTGGAACAGGGAGAAGGTGTATTCGCCGGCAGAGCTTGCCGCGAACCCCACCGGCACGAATCCGGCCATGGTAACGAAGGTGCCGGCCAACATGGCATAGGCATAGGTGCGATAGGCGAAGGTGGCCGCAGACACCTTGTCATCGCCCTGTCCCAGGCGGGTCAGCATCGCGTCGGTGGTGGTCATGGCATCATCCACCAGCAGCGCGAGGGCGATGATCAGCGCGCCGAGCGAAATGCGCTGCATGTCGATGCCCAGCAGGTCCATGACGACGAAGACAATGGCAAGCGTCAACGGAATTGCGAGCGCGATGACAAGTCCCGGCCTGACGCCAAGGCTTATGAAGCTCACGACCAGGATGATGCCCACCGCCTGCCAGAGCGACGACATGAATTCCGAGATCGCGCCTTCGACGGTCACCGCCTGGTCCGCGACCAGGATCGGCTCGACGCCCAGCGGCAATTCGGCCTTCGCATCGGCCATCACCCGCTTGATGCTTTCGCCCAGTTGCAGGATGTCGCCGCCGTCGCGCATGGCGACAGCCAGCCCGATCGCCGGCACCCCGTTCACCCGGAACATGGGTTGCGGCGGATCGGCATAGCCTCTCCGGATCGTTGCGATATCGGCAAGGCGAAGCATGCGATTGCCGACGGCAAAGTTCACGTTGGCGATATCCTGTTCGGATTCGAAGGATCCGGAGACCCGGAGCGAGATCGATTCCTCGTCGGTCTCGATGAGACCCGCGGGGCGCACCGTGTTCTGGGCCTGGAGGGCTGCCAGCAGTGCGGACCGGTCCACACCCAGGTTCGCCAGATCTTCCATCGAGAACTCGATGAAGATCTGTTCGTCCTGAATGCCGAGCAGCTCGATCTTCGAGACGTCCTTCACGCCCAGCAGCTTCGACCGGAGCGTTTCGACGTGATTGCGCAATTCGCGGTGGCTGAAGCCGTCGGCCGTCACGCCATAGATGATGCCAAAGGTGTCGCCGAACTCGTCGTTGAAGCCGGGGCCGATGACACCTGAGGGCAGGGTATGCCGCATGTCGCCCACGCTCTTGCGCACCTGGTACCAGGTATCCCCGACCTGTTGCGCATTGGTCTTGCCGTCGAGATTGACGAAGATCGTGGACACGCCTGCACGCGTGAAGCTTCGCAGGAAATCGAGATGCGGCGTTTCCTGCAGCGTGCGCTCAAGCCGCTCGGTCACCTGCTTCATCGTCTCTTCCATCGTCGCGCCGGGCCAGGCGGCCTGGACGACCATGGTCTTGATGATGAAGGACGGATCCTCGCTGCGGCCCAGGCGGTAGTAGGACGCAAGCCCCGCCAGCACGGCGACGATCATCAGGTAGATCGTGATCGACCGGTGCTTCAGCGCCCACTCGGAGAGATTGAAGCCGTTCATTGCTGCGACCCGAGCAAGCGGACCTGCTGACCGGGATGCAGCGCCTGCACGCCGGCGGTCACAACCACGTCACCCGGATTCAAACCGTCCGAGACGGACACGACGTATTCGCCGTGCCGCTTGATCTCGATGGCGCGCAGCGAGACCGTCAGCGCGGCAGGATCCACGACCCAGACGGCCGGAGCCTGGTTGCTGCGCGTGAGCGCGCTGGCCGGGATGTCGATCGTCGGAACACCCGCGGTCTGCATCACGCCATTGACCGTCGCGCCAAGGCGCATCGACTCCGGCGGATTCTCCAGGCTGACCTTCACTTCGAAGGTGCGGGTCACGGGATCGGCCTGGGGCGCCACTTCGCGAATGTGGCCGCGCACCTTGACCGATGGATCATCGGCAAGCGAAACCATGATGTCAGGATCGGGGGATGCCGACCGGATGATCTGGGCCGGGACGTCGAAGACGGCGTCGCGGCCGTCCTGGCGCGCGACCCTGACGATCATCTGGCCGGCCTGCACCACTTCGCCCGCTCCCGGGCCGACTGCGGTGTAGACGCCGTCCTGATCCGCGCGCAGTTCTGTAAATCCGACGAGATCCTCCGCGGCATCCATCTGCGCCTGGGCGGCCTCCACCTGCGATGCCGCCGTCCGCACGCCCTTTTCCGCAAGTTCATAGTTGGCTCGCGTGGCCCAGCCCTGCCGGAACAGTGTCTGCTGGCGTTCATAGTGACCGCGTGCCTGGTTGTACTGGGCCTCGGCGGCGGATAGCGCCGCGGCGGCGGCCCGGAGCTGGTTTTCCTCGTTCTGCGATTCCAGCCGTGCCACCAGATCGCCGGCCTGGAGCCGGGCGCCCAGCTTGCCGTTGTTCTCGAGCAGCCGCCCGGAAATGCGGAAGGCGAGCGGCACTTCGTCTTCCGCCTCGATCCGGCCCGTGAGGTTCACGCTGGTCGATGCGTCGCGCGCCTCGATGACGACGGTGCGCACCTGCCGCGCCGCCAGCGGGGGAGCTTCAGCCTCCTGCTCGCAGGCAGCCAACAGTGGCATGAGCGCAAGCACCGCAACGACAACGCTCCTCCCGAAGTCCCTCTCGCTCATGATTTCCAGCCTTTCACTCCGTGACCGGCTTCGGCAGCCGCATCAACTCCGTTTTATTGTTTGGCGTGCAGCTTACAAGCTGACTTTCTGCCTTGCTGGCCAAGACCCGCAGGTCATAACCTGCGCGACTGCCGCAAAGGCTAGGTCCAACTGGACGAACCCGTTGCCTCATGCCGACTGCGTTGCCGCCAGCACCGCGATCTTGCAGCCGGTGACATACTCATTGAGTTCCACATATTCCTTCACGGTGTGCACCTCGCGCTGTCCGGCGCCGATGGTGACGGTAGGGATTCCGTGCTTGTCGAGCCAGTTGGCATCGAGGCCACCCGGCGAGAACACGAGCTTCGGCTTGAGACCGAGTGCCTCGAGCGCCTTGGCGGCGCGCGTGACTGCCGGCGAATCGTCGGCCAGGCGGAACGGCGGATAGGCCTTCACATGCGTATACTTTACCTCTGCAACGGCGCCGTCGGTTGCCTTGACGGCCTGCCGCGCCTCCTCGAAGGCGCGACCAAAGGCCTCGGCGATCTCTGCCGCAAAGGAGAGTTCGGGGCTTCGCGCTTCGCCGCGCATCCAGGCATAGTCTGTCACGACATTGGTTGCGTCGCCGGCGGGCTTGCCATCCTTGCCGCCGAAAATGCCGACGTTCGACGTGCCGTGGCCATTGGACTTCTCGATCTTTCCGAACCAGCCGTCGCGTCTTGCGTTCGCGAGCCCCAGAGCGCCGACGAGCGTGGCGGATATGCCCTTGTCCGGCGCCAGGCCCGCGTGGGCGGCACGGCCCTTGATCTCCACCTCCCAGTTCTCCTGTCCCACCGCTCCGATGATGAGATCGTCGGGCTTCTGGCTGTCGACATTGATGCACATCACCGGACCGCCAAGATCCTTCGGCTTGAGCTCGCGGGCTCCGTGGAGCCCGCTCTCCTCGCGCACGGTGAAGAGCAGCGTGATCTTGGGGTGAGGCAGCTTGTGCTTGATCAATGTCTCGGCGAGACTGACAAGAACGCCGCAACCGGTGCGGTTGTCGCCGCCGAGCGCCGTTGTCCCGTCGGATACCACGCGCCGGCCTTCCACCTTCGGCTTGGCGCCGCGGCAGAGCGGCACGGTGTCGAGGTGCGTCGCGAACAGGAGATGCGGGCCCTCGGCCGTTGCGGGCAGATCGACGATGAGATTTCCGGTCTGGGTCTTGGTTGTGTAAAAACGCGCTGTTGGTGGTGATGAAGTCTGGTGCGCACGGTGGGTCCGCCTCGCAGGGGCCGCTGCGGCGGACTTTCGAAGTTTTGCGGCTGAGAGTGGCCCTGAGGCATTGTCGGCGTGTTC
>JBGSNJ010000046.1:0-10666 GCA_041739715.1 Aestuariivirga sp. | reverse complement strand
ACCTTGGCGGTAATGGCGTCCTTGGACATCCACTCGGTCGCATCATGAGCCTTGCAGATCTCGCTGGCCTGGGCAGCGCCGGCGCAGGAGAGGACGGCGAAGGCGAGGGTCGAAAGCATTGCGAACTTGCGCATGATATCTCCAATTGTCTGGCGCTGATCAATCAGCGCGGGGGAAATCTGCGCTGCTTCCTGTGATGGATGGCTGACGGCCTCTGTCAGCATCGCATCAGCGGCCGGTAAGACTCATGGCAAATGCATGGCACGCCCCTGCAGGGCGAGGCTTGTCGCGGGCGGCGGGATTGGGCAGTCTCTGCCCGAAAGGACCCCCGGCCATGCTCAACCTTGATCCGCAAATCTATGTCGACCCCGCTGTCCTGCCGCGCGAGCGGAACACGATCTTCGCGCGGACATGGCAATTGCTCGGTCCCGCCAGCCAGGTGAAGGAGCGCGGGCAATATGTCTCGGCCGACATTGCCGGCATCAAGGTTTTCGCAATCCGCGGGCGAGACGGCAGTTTGCGGGCCTTCAGGAACGTGTGCCGCCACCGCGGCGCCCAGCTTCTTCCCGAGGGCGAGGGGCGCTGCGCCACGATCCGCTGCCCTTACCATCAGTGGGTTTTTGCCGATGACGGCCATCTGGTGAATGCGCCCTGGTTCGGCGAGGATCCGGACTTCGATCCGTCCCAATGGCCGCTCGAATCCATCCAGGTGGATGTCTGGCGTGGTCTGCTTTTCGTTTCTGTGGATCCGCAGGAAGACCTGGTCACCCAGCTGGGTGAACTTGTGGCGGAACTTGCCGATGAGCCCATCGAGTCCTATCACGCCGTGAAGAGCGACCGCGTTGTCTTCGATGCCAATTGGAAAATCTACACTGACAATTTCGTCGAGGGTTATCACATCCCCGGCGTGCATCCGAACTTCTTTGCGGCGATCGACTTCGAACAGTTCAAGACCACCGCTCACAAGGGTTTCATCCGCATGACGGCCCCGCCGCGCGAGGGTCTGTTCTATCGCGGCAAGTGCCTGTGGATGTGGCCGAACTGGACGCTTTCGCTGTTCGAGGGCGGCATGAACACCTCCCGCATCAACCCGATCGGCACGGACCGCACCGAGCAGATCTACCACTTCTATTTTGCGGATACGTCGGCAGCCCTGGAGGATGCGCGCAACGACACCATCGCGCGCAATCTCGCCGTGGTGCGCGAGGACTAAGAGATCTGCGTGGCGACGCACCGTAACTATGCGGCAGGCAACTACAGCGCAGGTCCCCTGTCGCCCCGCCACGAGCAAGGGGTTCACTATTTCCAGCAGAAGGTGAAGGAGAGCCTCGGCGTCTAGCTAGCCAAGGATTTCCACCGAAATCGGCCGCGAGTCGGCGCCGAGGCGATAGACCACCGGTACGCCGGTTGCCAGTTCGCGCTTGAGGATCTCTTCCGGCGACAGGCCCTCGATGGCCATGATCAGCGACCGCAGCGAATTGCCATGGGCCACGACCAGCACACGCTTGCCGGTCAGGACGTCCGGCTGGATCATCTTCATGTAGTAGGGAAGGGCGCGGGCAAGCGTGCCCTTGAGGCTTTCGCCGCCCGGAGGCGGTACATCATAGGAGCGGCGCCAGATATGGACTTGCTCCTCGCCCCACCGCTTGCGGGCGTCGTCCTTGTTGAGGCCGGTGAGTTCGCCATAGTCGCGTTCGTTGAGGGCCTGGTCTCGGATGGTGGGAAGGTCCGGCTGCCCGAGTTCATCGAGGATGAGGCGCAGCGTGTGCTGGGCCCTGACGAGCACTGACGTATAGGCCTTGTCGAAGCCCAGTCCCCTGGCTTTGAGCTTCCGCCCGGCCTCATGTGCCTCGGCGATGCCCAGCTCGGTGAGATCCGGGTCCTTCCACCCGGTGAACAGGTTCTTGAGGTTCCATTCGCTCTGTCCATGGCGGACGAGCACAAGCAGCCGATCCATCGTCATTCCAATCCCAAGACGTCGTTCATCGAATAGAGGCCGGGCTTCCTGTCCATGGCCCAGAGGGCGGCACGGACGGCGCCGCGGGCGAAGATGTCGCGGCTTTCGGCCCTGTGGCTGAGCTCGATCCGTTCCGAGGGGCCCGCGAACATCACGGTATGGTCGCCCACCACCGACCCGCCGCGCAACGTGGCAAAGCCGATGTCGCCAACGGGCCGCGCGCCGGTGTGGCCGTCACGGCTGCGCACTGAACGCTGTTCCAGGGTGATCCCGCGCCCATCGGCAGCAGCCTTGCCGAGGAGCAGGGCGGTGCCCGAAGGCGCATCGATCTTGTGGCGATGGTGCATTTCGGCAATCTCGATGTCGAAGTCCTCGCCCAGGGCCGCGGCGACGCGCTTCACCATGGCTGCGAGCAGATTGACGCCAAGGCTCATGTTTCCCGACTTGACGATCCGCGCATGGCGCGCGGCCGCCTTGATCCTGGCCTCGCCTGCGGCGTCGATCCCGGTGGTGCCGATGACATGGACGATGCGCGCCTGGGCGCTGAGCTCGACCAGCGCAAGAGTGGCTGCGGGGACGGTGAAGTCAATGATGCCATCGACCGTCGTCAGAAGCGTCAGGGGATCGCTGGTCACAGCGACGCCGATAGGACCTGTGCCGGCCAGTACGCCCATGTCGGCGCCGAGGTTCGTCGATCCCTCGGACTCCAGGCCGCCGGCGATCTCCGCGCCCGGCGTGTCCTGCACGATCCGGGTCAGAACCCGTCCCATGCGTCCGGCTGCGCCGGCAATGGCAAGCTTCATTCCCATGTCCTTTCGTCAGCGGCGGTCATAGCAACGGTACGGGATGATGGAAAGCGCCTTGATCCTGCCGGGTTCCGGGGCAAGGATCGTGTCCATGCTGCGCCTCCCGCTTCGATGGCTTCTCCGTTTTGTGCTTGTCGCCGTGATCATCCCGATCGTTCTGGGCGCGGCGATTTCCTATGCGCGGGGCTGGCCGGAGAGCTGGCGCAACGCGCGGTGGGAATCCTCGGGCCTGCTGCCGCAGGCCCGCGACGTTCCAGAAGCCCTCGTGATGGTCATCGCCGCGCGTACCGGCAGGTGGAAGTCGATCTTCGCCGAACACACCGCGATCGTGCTCAAGCCGGAAGGGGCGTCGGATTGGACCCGTTATGATGTCGTTGGCTGGGGAAGTCCGGTTCGCCGCAATGCCTATGCGGCGGATGCCCTCTGGTATGGCAACCGGCCCTACGTTGTGGGCGAAGTCCGGGGCGCCAAGGCCGCGGCGCTCATACCCCGGATCGAGGCCGCGATTGCTGCCTATCCGCATCAGCGCCGGGGCAGCTACACGGTCTGGCCGGGTCCCAATTCCAATACCTTCGTGGCCTGGGTGGTACGAAATTCCGAGGGCTTCGGGATCGAGATGCCACCGGCGGCGGTCGGCAAGGACTATCTCGGGATGGGAATCGGCGCGGCACCCGCAACCAGTGGCACGGGCATCGTGGTGTCGATCGCGGGCGTACTCGGCTTGACGTTGGCCCTCAGGGAAGGGCTGGAGCTCAATCTTCTCGGCAGCAGCATCGGCATCGATCCGGATGATCTGGCCATCAAGCTGCCGGCACTCGGCAAGTTGAGCCTCCTCGATCTGGCAGGCTGATCAGACGCCTTCCACCAATACGATCTCTGCCATGCCCGCGCCGGCGCGCTTGGCCTTGGCGGCCTGATACTCCGGTGAGTTGTAGCAATCGAGCGCCGACTGCAGGCTGGGGAACTCGATGACCACGTTACGCGGACGGCCTTCCCCTTCCATCTGGTGATGGGTTCCACCACGCGCCAGGACCGTAGCGCCGTACTTCCGGAATGCTTCGGGCGTAGAGGTGGCATACTGCATGTATTGATCGGGATCGGTCACCGTGACCCGGGCGATCCAATAGGCCTTGGGCATCGTCAGTCTCCTGGTTGCGTAGGCCGACTATAGTGCGGCGCCTTGCGGCGTCCAGTCTGGACGCCGGCCCATCCTGCGACTAAAGGCGGATTATGGGGCTGAAGGCCAGGTTGAAGGAACTCTACGACGGCAGCTCGGCGGATGCGCATCGCTTTCGCTACGGGCTGCTTGTCTTCGACCTGGTCACCATCGCCTTCGTGATCATCTCATCCTTCCTCCAATCGACAGGAACCGAGATCGCCGATGCCATCGTCGGCGTGGTCTTGCTGGCCGACTTTGCGGCGCGGCTGTGGATTTCGCGGAACCGTCTCCGCATGCTGCTGCATCCTTACGGGATCGCCGACATGCTTGTTCTGGTCTCGCTGCTGGCGCCCATCGTGGGCGAGGGCTTCGCCTTCCTGCGGGTGCTGAGGGTTTTCCGGCTGCTCAGGTCCTACCAGATGCTGTCGCGGCTGCGTCAGGACTTCAAGTGGTTCAGGGACAACGAGCAGACGGTTCTGGCGGCCACCAATCTCGGCATCTTCATGTTCATCATGACGGCCATCGTCTATCAGACGCAGCATCTGACGAACCCCAAGATCGGAAACTATGCCGACGCGCTCTACTTCACCGTCACCGCGCTGACCACCACCGGTTTCGGCGACATCGTCCTCGACGGAACCACCGGACGGCTGATTTCCGTGGTCATCATGATCTGCGGCGTTTCCCTTTTCCTGCGCCTGGTCCAGGTCATGCTGCGGCCGCCGAAGGTCGACTATAAATGCCCGGCCTGCGGCTTGCGCCGCCATGACTATGATGCCGTCCACTGCAAGGCCTGCGGCGGCCTCCTCAACATCGAGGACGACGGCGGTGTCTAGCTAGCGGCGCGGCTTGACGGCGGTGAGCGGGCGATAATTGTCCTGGCCGCGGTCGGGCCAAAGCGTATCGCCGAACAGGCTGGCTCCCGGGGGCTCCATCAGAGCCCGGCCGTCCTTGCCTGTTCCGAGCGGATCGTCGCTCTGCCAGACGGCGCCATTGAGTTGCGCGCCATCGTCGATGATCAGGGACGTGTTGTGAACATCGCCATTCACCTGCGCGCCCCGCATCAGATGAACATGGACCGAGCGCATCGGCCCCATGACGCGACCGCGCACGCCGATATCGTCGGCCACGATGGTGCCCTCGACGAAACCGGAATCGCCCACATGGCAGGAGCGGGCATGCACCGTGCCGCGGAAATGACCTTCGATCTCGACGGCGCCATCGCTCTCGATCACGCCTTCCAGGCTGGTATCGCGGGCAATGATCGTGGGAGACCGCTCGACCGGCAAGTTGTCGTTACCGGTCGGTCTTGGCTTGCGAAAGATCATCTGTTCTCCGGTGACTTTGGGGCGGCAGGACGAATCCCGCAGCGACTCAGCAGAAGGTTAAGGCGTGTGCCGGAACCTGTCATTTGTTAATGCTGGGAACGGGCAGACCGGCCTTGCAACAGGCCCTCCGGACACTACGATGCAGCAGCCCCCCGCGCTACGGAACGAGTCGGGCCGGGCGCCCGGAGAATGTCACGCTTTAGCCCATGTTTGATGGCCAAAGGAGCGGTTGTCAGGGCGGAGCGCGCTTCGCCATGGCAGGATCTTGAGGAATGGGCTAGAAGAGTTTGCGGCGCAAAATCATAGGGATAACGGCCTACAGCATCCTTGGGGTGCTGGCGGCCGTCATGATTGTGACCGCCGCATTCTACATCCGGCTGGCCAACGGGCCGGTGTCGCTCGACTTCATGACCGCAACCTTCCAGGAGCAAATCAACAAGAACCTCTCGGGCATGAAGGTACAGATCGATGGCGTCATCATCGAACGGGCACCGGAGAGCGGCGTGCCGCATTTTCGCCTTAGCAAGATCGAACTTCTGGACACGGCCGGCAACCTCATCGCCCGCGCCCCCCGTGCGGCCATCGGGATCAATGAGCGAGCACTTTTTTCTGGCCGCGTCGTTCCGGTGTCGCTGGAACTGATCGGGCCGCGCATCCAGATGAAGCGGAACCTCGATGGCAAGTTCGAACTCGGCTTTGGTGCGCCGGCGGCAGAGGAATCGCAGGCGGTGGTCGTGGGCGACGAACCCGCTAGCACCGGGGCAAAATCGGATCAGGAAGGAATAGGGGGGAAGGCTCCGCTTGCCAACAACACCCAGCGGGCCTTTGGGGATTCGCTGATCTCGGTGCTTTCGGGCGACGGCGGACAGCCGACGCAAGGCATCGGCGCCATCGAAACCGTGCGGGTCACGGATGCGGCGATCAAGTTCTATGACGAGGCCAATGACGCGATCTGGGATGCCCCCAAGGCCGAATTGGCTTTCAAGCGCATGCCTTATGGCTTCGCGGTTGTTGCCAATGCCGACGTGGCCAACGGCAACGAAACCGGCAACTGGCGAACCGAGATCTCTGCCAGCTATCGGCGAGACAGCAAGTCCTTCGCGATCAGCGCCCGCATCGATGACCTCGTGCCCGCGAACATCTCGGATGAAATCTTCGCGCTGGCCCAACTGGCGCGGTTCAAGGTTCCCTTATCCGGACATGCGGAGATGGAAATCAACGAGGACGGGACGCTGACCAAGGCGTCGGCAGAGTTCTCCGCTGCCGCAGGAGAGGTCAATTTTCCAGACTATCTGGCCGAGCCGCTGATCGTCGACGAAGGATCGCTTCGGATCGACTTCGATCCGCCAACGGGCGGTATCGTCATTACCGACTCGCAGTTGCTTGTCGGCAGCTCGCGCGCGCAGATCACCGGCAACATCCTGCCGGTGCGCAGTGCCGAGGGCCTTCTGTCTGCCGTGAACATCTCGCTCAATGCGCGCAACGTGGCGATCGACACAGAGGGCACGGTCGTGTCGCCTGTGGCTGTGGATCGCATCGACTTCGTCGGTAGCGCAGCCATCAACGAGGCCCGGCTGGACATCGAGGATCTCGTGATCATGTCGGGTTCCGCGGGCATCCGGGTGAAAGGCGCAATCACCGGCGGCGGGGAATCCGTCGGACTGCTGCTCTCGGGACGCATGCGCGATCTGTCGGCCGATCTGCTCAAGCGCCTGTGGCCACCGATCATGGTGCCCAAGACGCGCGACTGGGTCAGCAAGAACGTGATCGACGGCACGGTGACGGACGGGGAGTTCATCGTCAATCTGCCGGTGGATGCACTCGCCACCGCCAAGCACGAGAGGCGCCTGCCGCCCAATTCCATTGATCTGCATTTCAGAATGGCGGACGTGTCGACGCGCTATTTCAAGGAGCTCCCGCCGCTCATCAAGGCCAGCGGCGAAGCCTGGCTCAAGGATGACGACTTCCGGCTGGAGATGAGATCGGGCGAGATCGTCCTTCCGTCGGGCAAACTCGGCAAGCTCGACAAAGGCACCATGGCCGCCCAGGATATCATGGTACCCGAGACGGTCGCGCAGTACACGTTTGATGTCACGGCGCCGACCCAGGCCATACTCGAGTTTGCTGGCCATCCGTCTCTCAACCTCATCAAGAAGTCCGGTTTCGATACCACCAAGCTCATGGGCAACGCCAAGCTCTCCGGCAAGCTTGCGGTGCCGATGATGAAGGGACCGCCGCCCGAGCGGGTGATCTTCGCCGCGGAAGCGAAGGTGCGCGATGCCGCGCTCGAGGGCGCTTTGCCGGGTATCGACATCACGGACGGCGTGGTGGCGGTGACGGTTGAGAAGGGCGCTCTGGAAGCCAAGGGACCCGTCAAGATCAATGGCGTGCCGGTGGAGTTGACCTGGAGGCGCGCGGCGGGGCCGGGCGGCAAGCAGTCCGCGGTGATCGAGGCCACGCTTGACGGCGAAGAGCGCAAGAAGATCGGCGTGGATCTTGGCGAATTCCTGCGCGGACCCATGGCCGTGAAGGCCGTCCTTGCCGACCTTGCCGACCCCGAAGGCCGAATCGACATCGAAGCCGATCTGTCAAAATCGGAAATGCAGATCGCGGCGATCAGCTGGTCGCGGCCTCCGGTTCCCAAGACCAGCGCGACCTTCGTCTACTTCAACAAGGGCGAGAGAGGGCGGCGCATCGAAGACCTCGTCATCAAGGGCGAAGGTTTGTTCATCCGCGGCGACGTCAGCCTTCTGCCCAAGGGCGGCATGAAGGAGGCTCGGTTGAGCGAGGTGAAGCTGAGCGACGAGAACCGCTTCGCCCTGACCATGACCAACGGAGAGTCCGGGTCGACGATCACAATAAGGGGCGACAGTTTCGATGCGAGGCCGCTGATCAGGTCCATGTTCGGCGCCACCCGGCCGGGTGGCAGCGACGACAGTCTGTCGAAGCGCACGCCGCTCAGCATCACGGTCAATCTCGATCGCGTCTATGCGCATCGCGGCGAAATCCTCACCAATGTTTCGGGCACGATCCGCACGCGTGGCAGCACCGTTGAGGCCGCGGAGGTTACCGGAGCCTTTCTGTCGGGGCAGCCCGTCGTTCTGCGCGTCACGCCTGACGGCGATGGCCGCGAGATGCGTATCTCTGGCCGAGATGCGGGGGCTGCAATGCGGGCGGCCAACCTCTATTCCAAAATCGCCGGCGGCCAGATCGAATTCTTCGCGATGATGGACAATGACGCCAGTTCGTCGGTGCGCGAAGGCAAGCTGGTGATCCGCGACTTCGAGGTCCGCAACGAGGCAGCGCTCGCCGAACTGGATGCCAAGGGCAGGCCGAAGAAGTCCGGACCACGCAAGGACGGCCTTGCCTTCAAACGGCTGACCTTGCCATTCACCACGGATGCCAGATTTCTCAGGCTTGGTGACTCCCTGGTGCGGGGAAATGAACTAGGCGCCACTGCGCAAGGCGTCATCCGCAAGTCCGACGGCGCCATCGACATTACCGGAACCATTATTCCAGCTTACGGGCCCAATGCTGCCCTGGGCAACATCCCGTTGCTGGGCGATATCCTGACAGGCGGCGGGGGCGAAGGCATTTTCGGGCTCACCTATGCGCTGGGCGGCACCATGAACAAGCCGGTGTTCCAGGCCAATCCGGTGTCTGCCATTGCGCCGGGCATCTTCCGGAAACTTTTCGAATACACGGACGGCACGCCGGTACAGCAACAGCCCGCGCGCAATGCCGACAAGGCGAGCCCCTGACGTCTATCGAGCCTTCAGCAGCACGTGCTTCTTCTTGCCCATCGACAGCTTGATGACGCCGTCATTGTTGAGGAGGGCCTCGGTCAGTACCATCTTGTCGTCGGATGCGGGGTTATCGTTGACCCGGATGGCGCCGCCCTGGACCGATCGCCGTGCCTCGCCATTGGATGTGGCCAGCCCTGCCGCCACACAGGCCGTGAGCAAGCCGACGCCTGAGGCCAAGTCCAGCGAAATGCTCGGAAGGCCGGCAGCACTGGCTCCGTCTTCGAAGGTGCGCCGCGCCGTTTCGGCCGCTTCGGCTGCCGCTCCGGCACCATGCAACATGGCGGTGGCCTCGGTGGCGAGGATCTTCTTGGCTTCGTTCACCTCGGAACCGCCGAGGGCCGCGAGCCGCGCAATGTCGGTCATCGGCATTTCGGTGTAGAGCTTGAGGAAGCGCCCGACATCGGCATCTTCCGTGTTTCGCCAGTACTGCCAGTAGTCGTAGGGGCTGAGCATGTCGGCGTTGAGCCAGACGGCCCCGGACATGGTCTTGCCCATCTTGGCGCCGGAAGAGGTGGTGAGCAGCGGCGTGGTCAGCGCATAGAGTTGGCGCTGGTCGCAGCGGCGGCCCAGTTCGATTCCGTTGACGATGTTGCCCCACTGGTCGGACCCGCCCATCTGCAGCACGCAGCCGTGACGGCGCGAGAGTTCGAGGAAGTCGTAGGCCTGCAGGATCATGTAGTTGAATTCGAGGAAGGTGAGCGGCTGCTCGCGGTCGAGGCGCAGCTTCACCGAGTCGAAACTGAGCATGCGGTTGATGGTGAAGTGCACGCCATAGTCACGCAGGAAGTCGATGTAGTTGAGGTGGTCCAGCCAGTCCGCGTTGTTGACCATGCGGGCGTCGGTGCCGCCATCGCCAAAGGCCAGGAACTTCGTGAAGACCTGTTTGATGCCCTGAAGATTGGAATTGATCTGCTCCACCGTCAGCAGCTTGCGTGATTCGTCCTTGAAGGACGGATCGCCGATCTTGGTCGTGCCGCCGCCCATCAGCGCGATGGGGCGATGCCCGGTCTTCTGCATCCAGCGCAGCATCATGATCTGGACCAGCGATCCAGCATGCAGGCTGGTGGCGGTGGCGTCGAATCCGATGTATCCCGTGATCCGGCCAGCGACGGCCGCTGCATCCAGGCCTTCGGGATCGGAGATCTGGTGGATGAATCCACGCTCCGACAGGACATTGAGGAAATCGGACTTGAACGTGCTCATGACGGCTACTCGGCAAAAGGGTGGGCGCTCTTACCACGGGAGCGGCATGTGTCAAAACCGCTGACGGCGCTTGGGCTGATGTCCGGGACATCACTCGACGGTATCGACGTGGCGCTGGTGCGAAGCGACGGCGAAGCCCATGTCCAGCGCGGACCGGCGCATACCTACGGCTATGGCCCTGACCAGCAGGCCTTGCTGAATAGTGCCATCGCAGACGCGGTCACCCTCAGCGACCGCAGCGCCCGGCCGGGGCGCCTGGCCGAGGCCGAGCGCGCGCTGACCGACTGGCATGTGCAGGCCGTTGAATCATTTTGTCGGGAAGCAGGCCTAACCGCCTCTGAGATCGACGTAATTGGATTTCACGGCCAGACGGTCATCCATCGCCCGGAACTCAGGCTGACGGTGCA
>JBGSNJ010000132.1:0-23518 GCA_041739715.1 Aestuariivirga sp. | reverse complement strand
GCCGGCGCGGCCTGTCGCGCATGGCGGGCTGAAGGTCCGCCTCTACCAGACCGGGCCGCTTGGCTGACGGACCGGCCGCCGCAAGACGCGACGCAGAACGCGCCACGTCTCCGGGTTGACAAAAAGTCATGATTCTGAGAGGAGTGTCATGTATTTGGAGCGGGGTCCCTGCGGCGATGGCGCGCCGTGACGGGTCTCTCGCCTGATTGCTGGACCTGTAGGACGGGATGGCGCGCGAGAAGAAGGAAACGGCGGTGCTGCGTGGCTTGCAGTACTTCGAGGCGGTGAATCGCCATGCGTCGCTCAAACTGGCGGCGCAGGATCTTGGCGTGACCGAAAGCGCGGTCAGCCACCAGATGCGGCGATTTTCGGCTCTGATCGGGCGGCAGCTTCTGGCGAAGTCCGGGCGCGGCATCGTCCTTACGGCCACAGGCCAGGAACTTGCCGCCAAGCTCTCGGTTGCCTTTGCCGGCGTCGAGTCCCTTGTGAAGGAACTTGTCGGCAAGGGGCCCGACACGCTGCAGCTTGCGGTGTGCAGCAGCTTCGGTCCGGGCTGGCTGATCGAACGGCTCGAAGAGTTCTTTGACGCGCATCCCGAAATCGACCTGCAGTTGAAGCTCTATGCGCAGGATCCCCTGATCAGCGGCGAAGTGGCGGATGCCTTCGTCACGGCCAACCCGGTCAGGCCGGACTATGTGTCCGTCAGGCTCAAGGACGAGATGCTCATTGCGGTTCACAAGCCGTCGGCGAAAGGCGGCAGGCGCCACCGGCTCATCACCACCTGGCTGGACAAGGGTCACATCGGTGAGGAGTGGGTCGACTACTGCAAAGCGTCAAGTCTGAAGCTTGCGGAACTTCAGGATGGGTCTTTCCGGCAATGCACGCATTACCTCTTCGCACTTGAGATGGCCAAGAGCGGCCAGGGCGTGGCATTGGTGCCGGACTTCCTCGCCGCACGCGACATCGCGGCCGGCACGGTTACGGCCTTCAGCCGCAGGCTGGTGCCATCCGGGCGTGTCTACCGGCTGTGCTACCGGAAGAGCCGTGCGCATGAGGTCCAGCTTGTTGCCCTGCACGACTGGCTGCTGTCCGGAATGGCGGAGGCACCGGCCGGGCGGCGCAAGCGGCGCAGACCAGCGGAGATCCAGAACGTGGCAAGACCGTAGTGAGCAGGTCATGAACGTCACGCGCCGCCGTTTTCATCAGATTGTCCTTGGCTCCCTGGGTCTCGGGGCCCTGAACGGCCAGGCCTCGGCCCAGCTTGTCACAAAATATGCCGAGGACTTGCGGAACGGCGAATTCAACTGGTTTCCCGAACGCTCTTCCAGCGGACCGTTGCTGATCATCGTCTCGATCCCCGATCAGAAGGTTCACGTCTATCGCAACGGCATCCGGATCGCGGCCTCCACCTGTTCGACCGGAAAGCCCGGCCATTCGACTCCTACGGGCGTCTTCAAGATCCTGCAGAAGGACAAGCACCACCGCTCCTCGACCTACAGCAACGCGCCCATGCCGAACATGAACCGGCTCACCTGGTCCGGCATTGCGCTGCATGCCGGCAACCTGCCCGGCTATCCCGCCTCGCATGGATGCGTGCGCCTGCCGATGGAATTCTCGGAACGCCTCTTCGGCCTCACCCGAACCGGCATGACCGTGGTCATCGCCGACAACAAGTCCTATCCAACTGAGGTGGCCCATCCCGGCCTCGTTCTGGGAGATTACGCGCGGCATGAATTCGGGGGTGTCGATGCCGCGGTAAAGAGAAGCCAGTACAGCGAGGGCCGGGCCGCCCCGCAGAAGTCCACCAGCCTGGTGGTGAGCGGCAAGGACAGGAGCCTGTCGGTCTTCGAGGATGACCAGCTGGTGGCGCAAGGCAAGGTGACCATCAGGGACGCGCACAGGCCGATCGGCGAGCATGTGCACACGCTGACTGGCACAGATGCGAAACGCCAGCAGGTCAGATGGTCTTCGGCCAGCCATGGAAAGCAGGACAAGGCGGATCTCGCGGCCGATCTGGGCCGAATCCAGGCGGAACCGAAGTTGCGGGAGGAAGTCAGGAAGCGCATGCACCACGGCACGACGGTGGTAACGACGAACGGGTCGTCCACGCCGTCGCATCGCAGCGCCCGTGACTTCGTCGTCATCGACGGCATTTACTGAGACAGTCAAGGCGGCGCCGTCGCAAGCACAGGGAGAGAAACGGGATGACGTCGATCTGCAGCTTCTTCAGGATTGCAATCGTTTGTGCCATTGGCCTCGCAGCCCAGTCGGCGCTGGCCGAGGCCGACAGCTTCAAGGTCCGCTTCAAGCCCGGTGCGGAAAGTGCGCGGTATACGGGTTCGATCCAGGGCTATGACGACGACACCTACATCGTCGACGCACGCCGCGGCCAGGAGATGACCGTGAGCCTGCGGACCAGCAATCCGCAGGCCTACTTCAACATCCTTCCGCCGGGATCCGATGTGGCGATCTACAATGGATCGATCGAGGGCAACCGCTACACCGGTGTACTGCCGCGATCAGGCAAGTATCGCATCGTGGTCTACATGATGCGCGCCGCCGCCCGCCGCGACGAAGTGGCGGACTACCGGCTATCGGTCGCCATTCCGGCCGAAGAGCAGGACACGCCGTCCGGTGACTTCGCCGATGGCAATGCCGGAGGTCCAGACTTCTGGGTCGTCTCGGGCGTGTCGAGCAACGACCGTCTGAACATCAGGACCGGCCCCTCCGCCAATGCCGGCATCGTGGGCCGGGTCCGCAATGGCACCGTCATGCGCAATCTGGGCTGCGAACGCAGCAACGGTTCGCGCTGGTGCAGGGTTTCGGTTCGGGGCGAGTCCTCCCTGAGAGGTTGGGTCAATGGCCGCTTCCTCCAGGAGTATTGATGCCACGCGGACGGCGGCAAGCGCCCATCATCACCATCAACCGCTCAGGACACCAGGGAGACCGGCAATGAAGACTGTTTTCGCAACGATCATCGCGCTCTTCGCCATCCTGTCCACGGCCGCCTTCGCCGACGACGTCAAGCGGGAGCGTGTGAAGTTCCAGGCCGGCGCCAGCGAAGCCACGCTCAGGGCCAGGATCAAGGGCTATGACTCCTACGAGTATACGCTGGGGGCCAAGGCCGGCCAAAGCATGACCATCAGCTTCAAGTCCGACAATGCGTCGAACTACTTCAATGTCATGCCGCCGGGAGGTGGCGAGGCGCTCTTCGTGGGATCGAGCGCGGCCGACCCCAACAGCTTTACCGGCACCCTGCCCGCTGACGGCGACTACGTGGTGCAGGTCTACCTGATGCGCAATGCTGCGCGCCGCGATGAGGTTGCAAACTACACCATCACGATTGGAATCGGCGCGGCCACCGGTGCCGCCCCACCCGAGGGCGATTTCGCCGACAGCCTCTCGGGCGGACCTGACTTCTGGGTTGTCTCGGGCGTGGCGGCGAACGACGAACTCAACATCCGGAAGGGCGCGTCCGCCAAGGATGCCGTCGTCGGGCGCGTTCCGAACGGCGCAATCCTGCGCAACAAGGGCTGCAGGCTGGTCGATGGCCAGCGCTGGTGCGCCGTCGAGGATCGCAACGATCCGGCCCTGGCTGGCTGGGTGGCGGGCCGTTTTCTCCGCGAGGCAGGCGCCGAGGCGCAGGACAACGCGTCGTCGGACGCGCTGGTCTCCGGCACCAACTACAATGCCACCGGCCGCATTCCCTGCACGCTTGACGGCCAGCCCGATGTAAAGGACTGCGCATTCGGCGTGAGCCGCGGGGCACCCGGCGTGGCCACCGTCTTCATCACGGTACCCAACGGCTTCGTGCGGGTCCTCGGGTTCGACAATGGCAAGGTGGCGCCGCAATCGGCGGTGACCGACTTCAGCAGCCGCCGCGATCAGGACAACACCATCGTGAAGGTCAATGGCCAGGATGAGCTCTACGTCATTCCCGATGCCGTGATCTTCGGAGGCTGACCGGAAATGCCGAATCTCTTCACACCAGCAGAAAGGATCCTATCATGAAACGCAATCTCACCCGGACAGGAGCTACGGCGCTGCTGCTTGCCTCCTGCGGCTTCCTCTTCGCACAGGAGTCAGATGCCAAGATCGTCGACGAAGGCAAGCTTGCGCAGTATTGCCGCGAGGAGGCGATCGTGCGGATCAAGAATGCCGGCGAACTGATCATTCTGCCGGTCGAGAAGAACCACGGGAAGTTCCATGTCTACGGACAGACCGACGAGGGAAGCCCGGTGCTGTTCGAGTGCACCTTCGACGCAAACCGGAAATTCCTCGGCATCAAGGTGACCGGCGATCATGACCACGGCGATCATGCCGCCAAGGGCGCGCCCAAGGCGGCCATCAACAAGTGCCTTCAGATGGTCGGCGTTCCGGCAAACGTCGAGAAGGTGAGCCCCCTGCGGCCGCCCTTCTACGAGATCATCATCAAGGAAAAGGCCAGCCCGCGCCGCGTTGCCTGCACGGTCCCGGCCGATGGCTCCGAGATCGAAGACTGGGTGGAGATGAACTGAGGCCGCCACTGCAGACTGTCCCGGTGCCATGGCGCCGGGACTGGCGCAATGGCTAAGGAAGAACAGTCACGGCCGGCGGCATCATCCGGTGATGCAGATCGAACATGATCCAGAGCGAGCCGCTCACCATGATCAGGATGAGCACGGCTGCGAAGGCGAGAACCGCGAGGCTCTCGCGCGCGGCCGCCATGCGCTCAAGCCGGAAGAAATAGCGCAGATGAACCAGGACCTGCACCAAGGCACAGAACGCAATCACCCCATAGGCCGCCTGTGACGACAGCCGCCCGCTGATCACCGCTGCGAAGGGGATGACGGTCAGGACAACCGCAAGCCCGAAGCCGATGAGAAGATCGCAGCGGGATCGCTTCGGTGCCTCCGTTGTCATGTGATGAATCCCGGAAGAATGACCAAGGAATAGATGCCGATCCAGACGATGTCGAGGAAGTGCCAGTAGTAGCCCAGGCGAAGCAGGCGGGACCGCGTCTGGGGATCGTCGCCCTGCACCATCAGCTGTACAGCGAGGATGGCGATCCACAGGATGCCCATGGCGACATGCAGGCCGTGTGTGCCGATCAGGACGAAGACGGCCGACAGGAAGCCGTTCTCCTGCGGCGCAAGCCCGCGGGCGATGAGATCGCGGAAATCGCCGATTTCGAGGACGAGGAAGCTGAGGCCAAGCAGGGCGGTGACGAGGAGCCAGAGGATGGTCGGCCACCGCCGGTCCTCGTCCAGGGCGAGCACGGCCAGACCGAAGCTGAGGCTGCTGAGCAGCAGCAGGCCTGTCTCGAGCCCGCTGCGGGTGAGATCGAAAAGGCCGGCCTGTCCGTGACTTCCGCCATGGCCCTGCGACAGCACCGCATAGGTCGCAAACAGCAGCGCGAAGACGATGGCGTCGCTCATCAGGAAGAGCCAGAAGCCGAACTCGCGTTCCGCCAGCGTCTCGCCTTCCTCCGCGTCGACCACGTGGCTTGCGTCGCTCATGCCGTCACCGCTCTCGCTGCTTCCATTTCGGCCACCTGTTCGGACGTCAACACCAGCGGGCCGCGCCGGTCGAAGACGCGCAAGACAATGACGGCGATAATCGCCGCCGCCGCCACGGCGGCGAGCCACCAGATGTGCCAGACCATTGCAAAGCCGAAAGCGAAGGCCATGGCGCCGATGATCAGGCCGGCCGCCGTGTTGCGCGGGAGCGCGATGGCGCGATAGGCGGGCGCTGGCCCCTTGGCCGTTCCGGTCCGCTTGGCGTTCAGATGCGTGGCTCGGCCGGTAATCTGCGGGAGCAGTGCGAAGTTGTAAGGTGCCGGCGGCGAGGCGGTGGACCATTCCAGCGTGTGTCCGTCCCACGGATCTTCCGCATTCTCGGCCAGAAGGGCGCGGTTGCGGATGCTGACCACGAGCTGCGCGATCTGACAGAATATGCCGGCTGCGATCAGTGCGGCGCCGCAGGCGGCGACGATGAGCAGAGGCTGCCAGGCTGCGGTGTCGTAATGCTCCATCCGGCGCGGCATGCCCATGAAGCCGAGAACATAGAGCGGCATGAAGGCGAGATAGAAGCCGGTGATCCAGGCCCAGAAGGCGCGGCGGCCCCAGCGGTCGTCGAGGCGGAAGCCGAAGGCCTTGGGGAACCAGAAATTGTATCCGGCGAAATAGCCGAACAGGGCGCCAGGGATCAGCATGTTGTGGAAGTGCGCCACGAGGAACGTCGTATTGTGCATGAGATAGTCGACGGGCGGCACCGCCAGCAACACGCCGGACATGCCGCCGATGACGAAAGTTACCATGAAGCCCATGGTCCAGAGCATGGGCACCTCCATGCGGATCCGGCCGCGGTACATGGTGAAGATCCAGTCGTAGATCTTCACGCCCGTGGGAACCGCGATGATCATGGTGGCGATGCCGAAAGCAGCGTTGACGCTGGCGCTGCTGCCCATGGTGAAGAAGTGATGGAGCCACACCGTGAAGGACAGCAGCGTGATCGCCACCGTGGCATAGACCAGCGAGGCATAGCCGAAGAGCCGCTTGCCCGAGAAGGTGGCGACCACTTCGGAATAGATGCCGAAGGCCGGAAGGATGAGGATGTAGACTTCCGGATGCCCCCAGATCCAGATGAGATTGGCGTATTGCATCATGTTGCCGCCGGCATCGTTGGTAAAGAAATGCATGCCGAGATAGCGATCGAGACCCAGCAATGCGCCGACCACTGTCAGGGCCGGAAAGGCGAAGACCATGAGGATGCTGGAGCACAGCGCCGTCCAGGTGAAGAGGGGCAGGTACATCATGCGCATGCCAGGCGCGCGCTTGCGCAGAATGGTCACGACGAAATTGATGCCGGTCAGGGTGGTGCCGGCGCCGCTCAGCATCACGGCCCAGATCCAGTAGTCGACGCCCACGCCGGGGCTGTAGTCCAGGCCCGAATAGGGCGGATAGGCCGTCCAGCCCGCGGTCGAGAAGCGGCCAAGCACAAGCGAGGCCATGATCAGGGCCGCGGCCGCCGCGGTCAGCCACAGGCTGACGGCGTTGATGAAGGGAAAGGCCACGTCGCGCGCGCCGATCTGCTGCGGCATGACGAAGTTGATCAGCCCGGTGAGGAATGGCATGGCCACGAAGAAGATCATGATCGTGCCATGCGAGGAGAAGATCTGGTCGAAGTGGCCGGGCGGCAGATAGCCGTCCGATTGCACGGCGATGGCCTGCTGGGCCCGCATCATCGCGGCATCGACGAAGCCGCGCAGCAGCATGATTCCGGCAAGGACGAGGTACATGATGCCGACGCGCTTGTGGTCGACGCTGGTGAGCCAGCCCGTCCAGAGCCAACGCCACCACCCCAACCATGTAATCATGGCCATCGCGCCTGCCGCGCCCAGCACGGTGATCAGCGCGCCGCCGAAGGCGATGCCGCTGTAGAAGGGCAGGGCGTCTAAGGTCAGCTTCCCCAGCATGTCACTCATGTCCGGCATGTGCGGAAGGCAGCCGGTAGCTTGCGATGACCGAGGCGAAGAGATCCTCCGGCACCGCCGAGTAGTAGGCAACCGGAACCTTGCTGCTCGGTGCGGCGAGCGCGGCATAGGCCTCCGGGTCCAGCGCACGCGGCGACTGGCGCAGCAGGTCGATCCAGTCGTCATAGTCCTGTGCCGGAACCGCACGCAGTGTGAAGGACTGATCGGCGAAGCCGGAGCCGCTGTACTGCGTGTTGCGGCCCACATAGGCGCCGTCACGGTCGGCTCGGAAGTTGAGGCGCGTCTCCATGCCCGCCATGGCATAGATCTGCCCGGCGAGATCCGGCACGAAGAAGGCGTTCATCACCGTGTCGGAGGTCAGCGCGATGGTCACCGGACGGCCGCTCGGGATCACCAGTTCGTTGACGGCGGCAACCTTGTGTTCGGGATAGATGAACAGCCACTTCCAGTCCATCGCCACCGCCTGGATGACCAAAGGCGGTCCCTCGCCCTGCAGCGGCCGGTAGGGATCGAGGCGGTGGGTATAGATCCAGACCAGCGTGCCGAGCACGACGATGATGAGGGTCGGCACGGCCCAGATGACAAAGTCGATGCGCGGCGAGTAGGCCCAGTCCGGCGCATATCGCGCAGACCGGTTGGAGGCGCGGTAACGCCAGGCAAAGCCGATGGTCAACAGGTAGACGGGGATCACGACGATCAGCATGACGCCTGCGGCCGTGATCAGCAGCTCGCGGATGGTGCCGCTGACCGGGCCCGCGGCACCGAAGTCATCCGCACTTCCGAATGAACAGCCGGTCAGGGCAAGCGCGGCAGCCATACCGGCAAACAGGCGTCCGGCCATCCTTGCTCTGCCACAATGGCCCTCGCCCCGCATCGATCTCCCGCCAGCCCACAGCTCGAACACAATGTGAGTCGCAGGCTAGAGGATCGCGGCAGGATGGTCGAGCGGATTTGGGGCGGAGAGGGCGGCTGGGCGTGGCGGCAAGCGCCTGGTTGCGGCTTCACCGCCGCCGGAAACATCGATCCGCCGTGATTGGACGGTCATGGGCCCGCATCACACAGGCCGGTCGAGGGGAGCGCAGCGCGATCCCCTCGCCAGAAACTTACTGAGCAGCCTTGAGGAAGCGCTCGCTCTGCTCCACCACGCGGGGATTGGAGGAGTCGCGGGCCGGCGCAGCTTCGCTGCGCGACTTCTCGAAGCTGTATTCGCCCTTCATGCGCATCAGGTTCGACTCGTTGCGCTGGCGGTCGGCCTCCACCTCGGCGATCAGGGCCGAGAATATCTCGCTGATCAGCGCCTTCTGCTGCGCGGCCCACTGCTCGATGCGATTCATCTCGTCGTCGCGCTTGCTCATCAGCTCGCGGGTGCGGGCCTCCAGGACCTGCTGGCTCAGCAGCCGGTCCGACATGAGCACATCGGCTTCCTGCTGAAGCTTGGCAAAAAGCTGTTCACTGATCTTGACGATATCCAACATTTCCTGTGCTCTCTCTGTTTGGTGGTCCTGACTCTTCGTACAGGTAACTTATCGATGAGAGATAAATTGCACAGTATACGGATTACCGCGAGCTTTACCGCCACAGGTAGTAAATCGTTAGGGTTAACGCCGGTCTCGCGGCTTCCCGCGAGTCAGGATTTCTTCGGGTCGCTGAGCTTGAGCTTCGTTTTGTGGTCGTCCACCGGGCAGGCTCCGCCGCTGGGCAGGCGCCCCTGAAAGTAGTGTTTCTGCCAGCTTCCGTCCTGTTTATCGAGATCCTTGAGAAAGGCCGTCCGCCCCTCGTTCCAGATGCGGTGTTCCTCCGCAAGTGCTGGTGCCTCGCGAATGTCCTCGATGGCGAAGTCAAAACGCTCGATCAGGTTGCGTTGAACGGGAAAGAAGAAGCAGATGGGCTCCTCGGGCGGAAAGCGCACTTCCATGTCGGGCTCGGTGAATTTCCAGTTCATGGTAAACGAGAAGGGCGCCCAGTCTGCCTCGTAGATGCCGGTCAGCGGCACGATCCCGCGCTTCACGATGTTGGGCGCGCCGGAGATGTGGAGATTGTACTGCGGCGGCAACTTGATCACATGGAGGATATGGAAGGTCAGTACGCCATGGCCAAAGGCGCTGGCGGCGATCCCCTGACCGTCGTGAAAGATGTCGATGTCCTCGATGCGCGAACCGCCGGTCCAGATTGCCTTGATCTCCTTGGCCGGATAGACCGCCCAGCCGTGCTGATTGGCAATGTTCAGCGGAAGGCAGCGATAGGCATAGGAGTCCTGCGTTTCGTCCATCCAGCGGCGATCGCGTTCTCCGGCCGCGATTCGAACGCGGCTATCGTTCGGGTAGAGCCGGTAGGCGACGATCTTCATGTCGGTCATTGCCCTTCTCCCGTCGCTGCCGCAGGAACCAGCTTCGCATACTTGCTGCGCAACGCCTCGTATCCGTCCACCAGTTCATCCAGCTTGTAGATCTGGACGAGAACCTCGCCCAGAAGCGGAATGTCGCCTGCGGCATCGGCATGCTGACCGACGGTCACCAGCCGCGCCGCATTGCGCCGGCCCGCTTCCGCAAGAGCCCGGCTGTGGCGCGCGATGTCACGGTCATCCTGCCGCAGCAGGGCCTCGCGGAGCAATGCCTGCTTTGCAAAGTAGGAATCGGTGACGGACAGCAGAGCTTCCGCCGCTTCGATGTCGCGGGCCGTGACGGCCGGCTCCGCTCGCTGCCGCGCCAGCATCTGCCAGGCGGCGGCAACAGGTCCCTGCAGCCCGGCCATCGCCCGCTCCGGATCGAGATAGGAAAGCCGTGCCAGTTCTGCCGTCCGTGCAGGCGAGTCCGCCGCGCCCTCAGCCGCCTCCCAGGCCTGATCCATCCGCCCGACATCGGCGAAGGCCCGGGCCAGCGCCAGCCTGGCTGCGTCGCTCCAGCCGACGTCGGAATAGTAGAGCTTGAAGGCCGCCGGATAGTCGCCCCGTGCCAGCAGCAGGCGGAGCTCGAGGCTCTGCGCGGCGTCCGGGTCCCCCGCACGCAGCTGTTGGATGGCGGCCTGAGCCTTGTCGAAGCTTTCCTGCGCGATGAGATAGTCCGCAAATTGCGCGAGGCGCTCCGGCGTATCGTCCTCCAGCAGATGGGTCGGGTCCATCCGGCTTGCAGCGCGCAGGATGGCTTCCGGATCATCCGCACCCTTGGGATCACGGGTGAGCCGCGCGAGTTCAACTTCCGAGAGGATGTTGCGGTCAAGATTCCCGGGCGAGTCTCCGGCCAGGGCGAGGGCCTCGCCGCGCGCCAGCACATAATACCACAGCAGGTCACTGGCGTCCTTCACGCCATGCCGCCCCAGCCTCGCCGACAGGGCAGGGCGTGCAAGCACCTCCCTTGCCCGTGGCTCATCCAGGATGATCGGCCCGTTGCTTCCCACCAGGATCAGGCTCCGCTCGCTCGACAGAACGAAGCCCTCCGGAAACACTTCGAAGAAGGACTTGAGCACGGCCCTCAGCGTCGTTTCGTTCATGCGGAAGAGATTGAGCCACTGCGCAAAGAGGCCGCCGTCGTTCAGACGCCTGTTGGCGATCTCCCAGAACTCGCGGGTGAAGACACCCGCGGTGCCGGCCACCCAGGGATGCGACGGCTGCGACACGATGAGGTCGTAGCTTTCGTCTTCGACGGCAAGCGTATTGCGCGCGTCATTGTAGGTGATCTCGACACGGGCATCGTCAAGCACCGTCGCGGGGCTGCCTGCCACGGCGCGGACCGCTTCGGTCACGGCGGGTTCGAGTTCGACGATCCTGATGCGCGTCACGTCGGTGTCCGCGAGAACCGCGGCCGTGTTGCCGGCGCCCAGTCCGATGACCAGGGCCGACTGCGGATCGGTGTGCAGGATGTAGGGCACGAGGCCAAGCAGCACCTCGATGACCGGCACGTCGCCCGGATCGCCCGGCGTGAAGCCCGCCTCGTTCAGTCCGTTGTTCTGCAGCAGCATCTGCTTGCCGTCATAGCTGGTCAGGCTGATGACGCCGGCCTTTCCTTCCTTGAGAAAGTGAAAGGTCGGCACCTTGCCTGCGCGCGAGCGGTCATCATAGCCGGCATTGGAAATCATGCTGCGATAGTCGATGCCCTTGGCCGCGGCGAGCAGGGCGATTGCAGCCAGCACGGGGACAAGGAGCGCCATGCGGCTGCGTAGTCGGGGAAGCCAAGGCATCCAGATGACGGCTGCAACGGCGGCGAGGCCGGCCATGGCGACCAGCAGGATGTCGGTTCCCCAGAGCGGGATGATCAGCAATCCGCCGATCGCCGCGCCGGCGATGCTGAACAGCGTGTTGATGGCATAGGCCGTGCCGATGTCCCGACGCGTTGAGATCCCGGCGCCGATGCAGAGCTGGACGGTGAGCGGGAAGATGGCGCCCAGCAGCACGGTCGGCGGCAGCAGCGCGGCGGCGATGGTCGCGGCACGGATGAACATCAGCAGGCCGGCATCCTCTCCGGCCCGGTTCATGATCGCCTGGATGTCCGGCAGGAGGCTCAGCAGGAAGCGGCTGGCGATCAGGGCGAAGGGAAGGGCGGCCAGCAGGGTGGCCATGGCCCCGGCGGGTGACTGCAGCGTCGCGATGCGCCGGCCCATGAGCCAGGCCCCGATGGCGATGCCGGACAGGAAGACCGCGAGAATGATCGAAAGTCCGGAGATCGTGCTGCCGATGTAGATGACCAGAAACTTGGTCCATCCCACCTGCGAGGCGATCGAGACCACGCCGGTCAGCGCCAGTGTGATCAGGGCCGGCGTGCGGTAGGCCGGGCGCAGTGCGGTGTCTACGGCGGGGAGTGTCGCTGTCCCGGGATCGCCATCGCCGCTGCGGGACAGCGCAAAGGCGAGGGCTGCGATGGCGAGGTTGACCGCAGCTGCCAGATAGACCGCGCCATCGAGTCCCAGTGCCGGGATGATCCACAGCCCTGACAGGGCCGCACCCAGGACGGCTCCCAGCGTGTTGAGGCTGTAGAGCCTGCTGATCTGCCGTCCGGTATGGTCGCTGCGGTTTTCCAGCAGTGCGGCGGCGACGGGGAATGTGGCACCCATGGCGGTGGTCGGCAGGATCAGCAGAGCCAGGCAGAGCGCTGCCTTCAGGACGAGGCTGGACCCGAAGGCCGGCGCCAGCGCCAGGACCACGTCGAGGTTCAGCAGGATCGGCAGCAGGACGAGGGCCGAAAGCCCGATGCAGACCTCGAGCAGGGCATAGGTGGCGATCCGCGACCGGAGCCAGGTCACGCGCCCGGCCAGATGGCTGCCCAGGGCGAGGCCGAGAAAGAAGGAGGAGATGACGATGGCAACCGATACGCTGGTCGCGCCAAGGCTCTGGCCGATCAGCCTCACCCAGGCGACCTGATAGATCAATCCCGCGAAGCCCGAGAACAGCAGGAAACCAGCAATCAGATTTGGCATGCCAAGCATTCGTCGCGGTCGCAGATCGACCGTCACTTAACCGTCAACAGGCGCAGCCTGGCAACAGCATTCGCTGCCCCCGTTCGGGAAAGTCCATGCGCCGCTGGGTTGCAGTCGGTCCAGAAGCAAGCTCTTCATATTCTGCACAGTTTATGGGCAGCGTCGATCGGTCTGTGCGGTACAGGGACCCAAGGTTGAGATTGCGGCGGCGGCGGTGGTTACAGTAAACTTCTCTGACGCAACGCAGCATGAACGGAGTCCCGCACAGATGGCGCCGATGTTCGAGAAGTTTGACGCGGGATTGAAGCGAAGCCTGCCTGAGGGGGCCGTGCTTCTCCAGGAAGGCATCAAGTCGGGCAAGTTGCTCATCCTCGCGGAGGGCCGCGTCGAGGTCCGGCGTGGCGACACGCTGGTGGCCGTCATTGACGAGCCGGGCTCGGTCTTCGGCGAAATGTCGGCGTTGCTCGATGTGCCCCATACGGCCTCGGTGGTGGCCGTGACGCCGGTCACCGTCTATGTCTTCGATGACGCCAATGCCTATCTCCACTCCGATCCGGAGGTCTCGCTTACCGTCGCCCGCGTGCTGGCGCAGCGGTTGAACACGGTGACCACCTACCTGGTCGACATCAAGCGCCAGTATGCCAGCCACAGCAATCATCTTGGCATGGTCAGCGAGGTACTGGCCAGCCTCGTCTACCAGCAGCGCGCGGCCTTCACGCCGGGCTCCGACCGGCAGCCCGATCCGAACATGTAGCGGGGGCTTTGCTGCACGGCTGCCGGCGGACTGGTGCCGCGCCAGGGAAACGGCTAAACCCGGCTGGGGCCACAGGCGACACACGGCGGCGAGGCAGCTCGGGATGGACGCGCCAGCATTGACTTCCTGCTCTGCGGCACGGCAGAGGCGCAGCGCCATTGCGCAGGGCTGTCGCGGTTGAAGGCCCGTTCCTTCATCGCCAGGCGGCTTGCAAGCCGCGGCAGCTGGGGTCGCGCCGCTGCGCTGATGATGCTCATTGCCGCGCTTGCCCTGCGCATCTCCGATCCCACACCGGTGGAATTGCTGCGGCTCAAGACCTTCGATCTCTATCAGCTCATGGTGAAGCCGCCGGATCAGCCGGCTCAGGCCGTCATCGTCGACGTCGACGAAGCCAGTCTCAACCGTATCGGCCAGTGGCCGTGGCCGCGCACGCTCATGGCGCAGCTGGTGAATGAAATCAGGGCCAAGGGTGCCGCCGCCATCGCCATCGACATCCTGTTCCCGGAGTATGACCGTCTCTCGCCCGGGGCCATGGCGGACATGCTCGCGGGGGACGATGCGGCGATGGCCGCGCGGCTGAAGGCCCTTCCGTCCAACGACCAGAAATTCGCAGAGGCGATCGCCGCCTCCCAGGTCGTGCTCGGGCAGGCCGTGCACCAGGCCAAGAACACGCAATGGCATGCCGAGGCCCGCGAACAGACGGGCTTTGCCATGGTCGGTCCGTCCCCGGACGCCTTTCTCGACACCTATCCGGGTCTTGTGCGCAATGTGCCGGAACTCGAACACGCCGCCGCCGGCCTGGGCCTGGTATCGGTCCGCCCCGACATCGATGGTATCATCCGCAAGGTTCCGCTGATGCTGAAGGCCGATGACCGCGTCCTGCCCAGTCTCGGACTCGATCTCCTGCGGGTGGCGACAGGCGAAAGCACCATACTGCTGCGCAGCGATGAGGGCGGCGTCACGTCGGTGGTGCTTTCGGGCGTCATCCTTCCGACCGACGAATCCGGCCATGCCTGGCTGCATTTCCGTCCGCACAATCCCGACATCTTCATCTCGGCCGCCGACGTGATCGATGGAAAGCTGCCCGACGGGATTCTGCAGGACCGCCTGGTGATCATCGGCTCCTCGGCCACCGGGCTCTTCGATCTCAAGGCCACGCCCGTGGATGCGGTCATGCCGGGCGCAGAGATTCATGCCCAGCTGGTCTCGGCCATGATCAACGGCAACCTCCTGCAGCGGCCCAACTGGGCGCCCGCGGCGGAGGTGATTCTCACATTGCTGCTCGGTCTCAGCATGATCCTGCTGATTCCGCGGCTTGGCGCGGCCTGGACACTTGCGGTCGGCGCCTCGGCCGCATTGGCCGTGATCGCATCGGCCTTCTGGCTCTTTGCGGAGAAGGGCGTGATCTTCGATTTCGTCTTCCCGCTTCTGGCCACGCTAATCGTCACCGGCGTGATGGTGGTGATGGGCTATCTCAACGAAGAAATCGAACGCCGGCAGATTCGCGCGGCCTTCGGTCAGTACCTCTCGCCGGAACTCGTCGATCAGCTCGCAGCCAATCCCGAGAAGCTGGTGCTCGGTGGCGAGACCCGCACCATGACCGTCCTGTTTTCCGATGTCCGCGGGTTCACCGCCCTGTCGGAAACCTACAAAGACAATCCGCAAGGCCTGACCACGCTGATCAATCGCCTGCTCACACCGCTCTCCGCCGCCGTGATCCGGCAGCGCGGCACGATCGACAAGTACATGGGCGACAACATCATGGCCTTTTGGAATGCGCCGCTTCCTGATGAAGACCATGCCGGCAACGCGTGCCGGGCCGCGCTCGACATGCTGTCCGAACTCGAGGCCCTCAATATCGCCCGCAGGACCGAGATCGGCCCGGACGGATTGCCGGTGAAACCGCTGCAGGTCGGTGTCGGCATCAACACCGGGCAATGCGTGGTGGGCAACATGGGTTCGGAGCAGCGCTTCGACTATACGGTTCTGGGCGACTCAGTGAATCTGGCCTCGCGCCTCGAAGGCCAGACAAAAGCCTATGGTGTCCGGATCATCCTCGGCGAGCAAACGGCCGGACTGGTCGATGGCAGGTTCGCGACCTTGCCGCTCGACCGCATCAGGGTCATCGGCAAGAAGGAGCCCGAGGAAATCCACACGCTGGTCGGCGCGGCGGATTGTCTCGCCTCGCCCGCCTTCGAAGCCCTGCGCGCGGCGCACATGGCCGTCGTCGAGGACTATCGCAGCCAGCGCTGGTCCGATCTTGAAGCACGGCTGGCAGCCTGCAAGAAGGCGGCGGAACCTTTCGGACTGGAAGGTTACTACGACAAGATCGCAGCTCGACTGGAGGTCTTCCGGAAGAGCCCGCCGCCTTCCGACTGGGATGGCGTGTTCGAGGCCACGAGCAAATAGGATTGACAGTGTGCCAAGGGTCTGGAACGAGACGACAGAACAGAGTGCCGGATCCGATTTGGCCAATGAAAGGGGAGTGATCTGCCGAAATGCCTGAGAACGCTGTCCATTCGGTATTGCTCTTCGTCCTCCTCTTGCAGGCCAAGCACTTTGTCTGCGATGGGCCGCTGCAGACCAAGGACATGGTCCATGACAAGGGCATCTATGGCCAGCCGCTCGGACTGCTGCACGCCGGTCTGCACGGCACCGGCACGCTCGTCGTGTCCCTTGCCTTCGGGCTTGATGTCCGCACGGCCATCGCCCTCGGTGCGGTCGACGCACTGATCCATTATCACATCGACTTTGCCAAGGAGCGTCTCGTCAGGTCACAGGGCTGGTCCTTCAACAATGCCCAGTTCTGGTGGGCCATCGTCGGCGACCAGTTTCTCCACAACGTGACCTATATCGCCATGGCCGCCTATGTCTTTGGCTGATCCGCCCCGGCCGGCGGCGCAAGAAACCACGCCGGCGGCATTCTGAGTCTGGGGAGGGGCCGCTCCAGTGGCTGGTCCAGCCGCACCAACTGGATTCCGGCGGCCGACAGCCACACGGCCTCGCCCACCGCTGTCTCGATGGCTACGTGAGCTGGCGGTGCGCCGAACTGATGACCGGCGTTGAACACCCAGGTCCTGCCGATCCGGTCGACCCAGGACCCTTCGCGCACAAAGGGGGACTGATGCACGTGTCCGGAGAAGACCATGTCGGGCTGATAGGCGGTGATCCACTCCAACAGTGCGCTGTCGCCGAAGGAACGGGAACCGCTCCAGCTCACCGGCGAGTTCTGCGGCGGCGCGTGATAGACCCAGACCCAGCGGTCGCACCGCCGTGCGTGATCAGCGGCAAGCTGCTGTTCAATGGAATCGCGCGCCTTCGGTCCGTCCCACCAGGGGCAAACGGTGAAAAGCGCATCGTCGAGAATGAAGGAGCCGCCGTCGGTGATGATGTCGCGCGCTCCGAGGTCGGCAATCCACCGCGCCACCTTCTCGCCTTCGTCGTTGCGCGAATCGAGGTCGTGGTTGCCCGAACAGATCACGACGCGCGTCTTGGCCTTGATCAGCTCAAGATATTTCTCGACGATCAGCGACTGCGTGCGGCAGTCGACAAGCGAGCTGACGTCAAGATGATCGCCGGCGATGATCACGAGGTCGTAGTCGCCGGCAACGCCGACCAGCCAGTCATATTGCGGCAGCGCATAGTGGATGTCGGCCACCAGCAGGCATTTCATGGCGATTGCAGACCCTCTTCGAGGCGATCCCGCGCCCTGTACCAGCGGGGCTCATTCACTGCAGCTTACTGGTTACCCATGGTCGGCGACATGCCCATGCCCATGCCCATGTTGGACGGCGGCGAAGGCGGCGATGGTGGCGACGGAGGTGAAGGCGGTGGCGGCGGCGGCGATGGTGTTGGGGCCGTTTCGCCGCTGGGCTCGGTCCTTTGCTCCGTGTTCGGCTGCTGGCGCGGCGGTGCCGCGGCAATGGTATTCAGGCAGCTGCCGCCACGGACGCGGAAGCGCGACGAGACCCGATTGGCATTTGCGAGGTAAGGAAAGATCTCGGCGGCGTCCTGGCGATTGCTGAAAGCTTCTGCCAGCGGTTGGGTCTCGGTCACTGACCTGCCGTCATTGACCAGGAAGTCGCAGGACTGGCGCAGTTGCTGGCACTGCCCGCCGGAGCAGAACTCGGCATTGCCATTGAGCAGGATGACATAGGTCTTGCCGCCGCGGATCGTGACATCGATGGCGGTTCCGCGAATGGCCATGCTCGCCGTCGGAGTTTCGATCTGGTAGGCCTCGGAAGAACTCTTGCCGCTGATCCAGCGGAAGGACCCGGTCGCGGCCTTGATTCCGAGCTTCTTGAATCGCGAGCCGCCCTGCACCACCGACTCGTCAACCGTGATGCGCGCCGATGCGCTGATGGCCAGCTTGGTGCCGTCCTTGAACTCGAATTCACCCGCGCCGCCGCTGTTGGTGCTCAGGCGGTCCAAGAAATAGATCGGAGAGTTCTTGCCGAGGGCGCGATTCCCAGCATCGCCATCGGCCTCAAGCGCAGGCCGTACATTGATGGTCTTTCCAACCGGCTCGGCAGCACCGGCAGCTGTTGCGACAACAAGGCTTTCGAGCGCCAAAAGCGCGACAAGGAACCTCATCACCTGATCTCCAGAATTGCCGCCGCAAGCATCTAATTAGACAAGGGTACTTTTTCCCCCGTTGGTTGTCTAGCCTAACGAATGTGCAATTTGGTCATCTTCGTTCCGGTGCTTCGGCGTTTCTCTTATCTGTTCCGCGGCTCCCCCATCGGGACGGACCAGATTTTTATTGCTATTATAGTCTTTTTATCCTAAACTGCTTCGTGATGAAGGGAGGAGCGAATGGGACTGGGTGTTTGGTGTTTCGGATGGCTTGTCATTCTGCTTCGCAAGCTGGGTCTTGGGCCTGCGTTGCCAGCCCCGCACGCGCGCGAAAGACGGCCGATGTCCTTCGTTGGCGCTCACTGTGTTGTCCTGGCTGGTGATCTGCACTACAGTCGCCCGGAGGTTGAAATCGGTCATGCGCCTGGAGGAATGCCCATCATGACGTCGCGCCGTGACATGATCAGGGGCCTCCTTGCCGGCATGCTGTCGGCGGCCGGTGCCGTGCCCGTGACCCATGCTGCGGGCGAAACGCCCAAGGCGGCGGACTTCATTGCCTTCTCGGAACGGCTCATGGAGGTAAAGGGTCTCGACCCCGGCATGGGCGCGGACATCCTGGGGGCTTTCGTCGATGTCGGCCAGGGCGAGGCGCTGGCTTCGCTGATGACGCAAACTGGCCAGATCGATGCCGGAAACACCATGGCCAATGCGGTGGTTGCCGCCTGGTACTCGGGCCTCTCGACCCGCACAGCAGGCGAGATCGTGACCGACTTCAACGGCGCTCTCATGTGGGATGCGCTCAGCTTCACCAAGCCCTGGGGATCCTGCGGCGGCGCCACAGGCTACTGGGGCGGCCCGCCCAGCGGCTGAACCGGAACGGGGACCGAGATGGCAGACGCAATCAGCGCCGATGTCGTGATCATCGGCTCGGGCATATCGGGCGCGATGCTGGCGGCTGGCCTGGCCAAGGCCGGCGTGAAGGTCGCCATTCTCGAAGCGGGCGACCAGGTCGACCGGGCGACGGCGGTGAACACCTACTGGAATGCCGCCATCAAGGTCCCCGAGTGCGCCTACCCGCCGACAGCGCAGGCCATGCACCCGGTTACGAACGACCTCACCTCCTGGTATCTCCAGGATGGCCCCGACAATTTCGCCAGCACCTACATCAAGGTGGTGGGCGGCACCACCTGGCACTGGCTCGGCACCTGCCTGCGCCTGGTTCCCAATGACTTTCAGCTCAAGGCGCTCTACGGCCAGGGCATTGACTGGCCGATCTTCTATGCCGATCTCGAGTCCTTCTATGGCGCGGCGGAAGCGGCCATCGGCGTGTCGGGCGACTCCACCAGCGATCTCGGCGCGCCGCGCACCATGCCTTATCCCATGCCGGAGATTCCCCAGACCTATCTCGACAAGGCCTATGTGAAGGCCCTGGCGGGTACGGAATATGATGTCCGCCCGACGCCGCAGGGGCGCAATTCGACCGATCGCGAGACTCGTCCGGCCTGCTGCGGCAATGCAAGCTGCATTCCGGTCTGCCCGGTTCAGGCGAAATACGATGCCACCGTCCATCTTGATCAGGCGACCGCGGCAGGCGCCGTACTGCATGCCAAGTCGACCGCCGTCTTTGTGGAGACCGGCGCCGACCGCAGGGTAACCGCCGTCCGCTTCAAGCGCTGGGACGGCAGTGAAGGCCGAGCAACCGCCAGGGTCTTCGTGCTGGCCGCCCATGCCATCGAGAGCCCGCGCCTTCTGCTCAATTCGAGGAGCGAGCAGACGCCCGGCGGTGTCGCCAATTCCTCCGATCAGGTCGGCCGCAACCTGATGGATCATCCCACCCAGCTGTCCTGGGCCCTGGCGAAGGATCCGGTCTATCCCTATCGCGGCCCGCTCTCGACGTCGGGCATCGAGAACCTCCGCGACGGCCCCTTCCGCAGGCAGCGCGGCGCCTTCCGCATCGAGATCGGCAATGATGGCTGGTCCTGGCCCACCGGCGCGCCGATTTCAACCGCCCAGGATTTCGCCAACCAGGGTCTGCGCGGCAAGGCGCTGGACAAGGCCATCTACGATCAGGCGGCACGCCATATCCGCCTCGCCGCGCTGGTGGAACAGCCGCCGGACCCCGCCAATCGCATCACCCTCGATGCCGTGCAGAAAGACATCTACGGCGTGCCGTTGCCGCGCATCGCCTACAGGATCGACCAGTATACGCAGGATGGCATGGCGGAAGCCCGCAAGGCGCACGCCGACATCTTCACGCGCCTCGGGGCCAGCGAGATCCAGCACAGCTACCAGGCGCAGGGCGCGGGCCACATCATCGGCACGCTGCGCATGGGCAGCGATTCCCGGACCTCGGTGGTCGACAGGGATCTGCGCAGCCACGACCATCCCAATCTCTTCGTACTGGGGTCATCGGTCTTTCCGACCTCGGCCACCGCCAACCCGACCCTGACCATTGCGGCCCTGGCCCTGCGGGCCGTGCCGACGGTGAAGGCCAGCCTGCAGGGCTAGACCATCCGCATCGACATGCCGCCGTCGATCGCCAGCGTCTCGCCGGTGATGAAGGGATTGGTCAGCAGCTCGATGGCGGCTGATGCCACCTGCTCGGGCGTTCCGAAGCGGCGCAGCGGAATGCGGTTGTCGAGATTGTTGCGCTCGGCCTCCGGCGTCATGGCGGCATGGAAGCGCGTGCGGATGATCCCGGGTTCGAGGACATTGACCCGGATGCCTTCATGCGCATGGTCGCGCGCCAGGGCCCGCGCCATCTGCGGGAGCGCGCCCTTCACCGTCTGGTAGGCCACCGTTGCGGGACAGCCCCGCCTGCCTGCTACCGATCCGATCATCAACATGGCGCCGCCACGCACGGCCAACGCCGGATGCGCCGCGCGGAAGAGATGGAACACGGCATGCACGTGAACCCGGAAGGCGTCCATCCACTGGTCGAAGGACATCTCGGTGACGCGGCCCGGATTCGGGCCGCCTGCGGCAGGCACGGCGAAATCGACCCGGCCGAAGGCTGACATCGCGAGGTCCACCAGTTCAGCGGATGTCTTTGCCTCGCTGGCATCGCCGGCATGAAACCGGACTTCCGTCAGCTGTCCGAGGCCCTGCAGCAGCGCACGCACATCGTCATCCTCGCTGCGGCCGTTGAGTACAAGCCGCACCTTGCGCCGTGCCAGGGCCGTGGCGATGGCGCCCCCGATGCCGCGGGTACCGCCGGTGATGATTGCAACGTCCATGGCCAAGGGCTCCTTCGCTTATGTAAGTAGGTGTTGCTTAGTCTCCCGGTGCGGGCCTTCGCCCGGGCCGCGCCCAAACTTTGTGCGCCGCTTAATCCCGCGCCGCCAGAAATGTGACACTGCACGATCATTGTGCAAGTGCAAAATCGACAGGGCTTCAGAAAGACTCTGAGAATTGAGCGATTCTCCGTTCCTGAGCAAAGCACTAGCAGATTCTTTTTGCGCTGCAGCGGAAGTGGCACGTCACTTGCGAAGACCTTCCACGGTTCGAATGACAACAAACCATGGAGGGACCAGGCATGTCATTGACACGGAGAGGTTTTGCAAAGGCGGCGGCGGGCGTTGCCTTCGTGGCGGGGTTCGGCGGCGTAAGCGGGGCATGGGCGCAAAGCGCCGACACGATCAAGGTCGGGGTGCTGCATTCGCTGTCGGGCACCATGGCGATTTCCGAGACGACGCTCAAGGACGTCATGCTTATGCTGATCGAGGAGCAGAACAAGAAGGGCGGCCTGCTCGGCAAGAAGCTTGAGGCCGTGGTCGTCGATCCGGCCTCCGACTGGCCGCTCTTCGCCGAAAAGGCGCGCGAGCTTATCGCGGTGAACAAGGTTGCCGCCGTCTTCGGCTGCTGGACCTCGGTGTCGCGCAAGTCGGTGCTGCCGGTCTTCAAGGAGCTCAACAGCATTCTCTTCTATCCCGTGCAGTATGAAGGCGAGGAGAGCGAGCGTAACGTGTTCTATACCGGCGCTGCACCGAACCAGCAGGCCGTTCCCGCCGTCGATTACCTGATGGCCAACGAGAAGGTCGAACGTTGGGTGCTGGCCGGCACCGACTATGTCTATCCGCGCACCACCAACAAGATCCTCGAGGCCTATCTCAAGGCCAAGGGCGTCGCCGCCGAAGACATCATGATCAACTATACGCCGTTCGGACATTCCGACTGGCAGACCATCGTCTCCGACATCAAGAAGTTCGGCAGCGCGGGCAAGAAGACCGCCGTCGTCTCCACCATCAATGGCGACGCCAACGTGCCCTTCTACAAGGAGCTGGCCAACCAGGGCATTGCCGCCGAGGATATTCCGGTCGTCGCCTTCTCGGTGGGCGAGGAGGAACTCGCCGGCCTCGACACCGGCCCACTCGTCGGCCACCTCGCGGCCTGGAACTACTTCCAGTCCGTCGACACGCCGGAGAATGCCGAGTTCATCAAGACCTGGCGTGCCTTCACCAAGAACGACAAGCGCGTCACCAACGACCCGATGGAAGCGCATGTCATCGGCTTCAACATGTGGGTCAAGGCCGTCGAGAAGGCCGGCACGACCGATCCCGACGCGGTGATCGATGCCATCATCGGCGTGTCGGTTCCCAACCTCTCCGGCGGCTTCTCGGCGATGATGCCGAACCATCACATCACCAAGCCGGTGCTGATCGGCGAAGTGCAGGAGAATGGCCAGTTCGACATCGTGTGGAGCACGCCGGGCCTCGTCGTCGGCGACGAATGGTCAGACTATCTGCCGGAGTCGAAGGACCTGATCGCCGATTGGCGCGCCCCCATGTCCTGCGGCAACTTCAACGTCGCCACTGGCAAGTGCGGCGGCGCCTGATCGCCTGAATACCAACCGCTCCGGCCGCCCCTGACGGTGGCCGGAGCGACGTCCTTTCCGGAGACGCGACATGCGCCGCCTCATCGCGACCCTCATTCTCATCGTGCTGATGATCGCTCCGGCCCGCGCCGATCTGCAGAGCGCGGTGGATGCGCTGGGCTCTGCCAAGATGGACGCGCTTGAGGCGGTCATCAAGACGCTGGCAGTGGAGCCCGGTCCAGTTCCGGCGACAGTGCTCGGCGCGCTCGCGGACGGAAAGCTCTATGTCCGCAAGTCCGATCAGAAGGTCTTCATCGTGGCCGAAGAGGCCGGCGGATTCGCCTTGACCGACCCGGTTACGGGCGCGAGTGCCGGAAGCGCTGGTGCGGGAGAGGTCAGCAAGATCCGCATCAACAACGCCTTGCGCCGCGCCATCAAGGCGGCGGCCGGCGGCAGCGCGCTGGCGAGTCCCGATCCGGCGAAGCGCCTTGAGGCC
>JBGSNJ010000029.1:0-19542 GCA_041739715.1 Aestuariivirga sp. | reverse complement strand
CCGCCGTGATTGGCAAGGTGAAGCTCGAACGCATGGCCAGTGTCTGGTTCGGCGCGGTACTGCGCGGCGACAACGAGCTTCTGCTGGTCGGCGAGAACAGCAACATCCAGGACGGCTGTGTCCTGCATTCCGACATGGGGTTTCCATTGACCATTGGGCGCAACTGCACCATCGGCCACAAGGCAATCCTCCACGGCTGCAGCATTGGCGACAACTCGCTCATCGGCATGGGGGCTACGGTGCTGAACAATGCGCAGATCGGACGAAACTGCCTGATTGGCGCCAATGCCCTGGTCACTGAAGGCAAGGTCATCCCCGACAACTCCCTGGTGATGGGGTCGCCCGGCAAGGTGGTGCGGGAACTCGACGCGGCGGCGGCTGCAAAGCTGCCACTTTCGGCAGAAGGCTATGTACGGAACTGGCAGCGCTTCGCCAGGGGGTTCAGGGCGCTCTAGGCCGCCGCGCCGGGACGACCGCCGTGATTACATTGTCCGTGTCGCGCAGCAGGGTGACGACGGCTTTCCGGGCCGCATCCGGGCGTTGCTTGCGCACCGCTTCGAAAACCGCGGCATGCAGCGGAATGACACCCAGCGGCCGGGGGTTGTGCCGGGATGTGTAGTCGAACATCTGGCGCAGCGCCTGTTCGATGATGATGCCGAAGGGAATAAGCAGCTCATTGTTTGCCGCTTCCAGCAGGGCAAGGTGGAATTCGACGTCGGGTGCCACCATTTCCTCGGCATTGCGCGCGGCGCCCATGCCCTCGAGCGCCGCGGCAATGCGTGCAACCTGCGCCTCGGTACGCCGCTCCGCAGCCAAGGCCGCGGCGCCGGGTTCGAAGATGCGGCGCATTTCCTGGATCGACAAGAGCAACTGCTTGCGGTCCATAGCGGCGCAATGCCAGGCCAGGACGTCACGATCGAGGAAGTTCCAGCGTTCGCGCGGTTCGACGCGGCTGCCGATCTTGGGGCGCGACACGAGCAGGCCCTTGCCATTGAGCGTCTTGATGGCCTCGCGCACAGCCGTGCGGCTGGCACCGAACATGGCACCCCATTCGGCCTCGTTGGGAAGAAGCGTGCCGGGCGCGTAGGTCCCGTTCAGAATGCCTTCGCCTATGGCTCCGGCCAGTTGCAGATGAAGGCTGCTTGCACGCTTGCGGCTGCGCGAGATCGGTGTTCTTGGTTTGCGATGCACCATCGCGGACCCTCCCTGGGACCGCCATTTATCGTACAAATAATCGTTGATTACCAGTCCTCGATATCCTAATGAACCAGACATGACAACGGGGCTGACAACCAGAGAACGCCCGCTTTGTCATGCGTTCACAAAGGGAGGAACACACGTGATCAATCGCAGACATTTCATCGCATCCGCCGCCGGCATCGCAACCGTGTTGGCCGCCGGCATGATGCCGGCTCTGGCCGAAGGGAAGGGCCTTGTGGGTATTTCGATGCCGACCAAGTCCTCGACCCGCTGGATCTCCGACGGCGAGTCCATGGTGAAGGAATTCACCGCCCTCGGCTATGACACCGATCTTCAGTATGCCGAAGACGACATTCCGAACCAGCTTGCCCAGATCGAGAACATGGTGACCAAGGGTGCCAAGGTCCTGATCGTCGCGGCCATCGACGGCACCACGCTGTCTGACATCCTGAAGAAGGCGAATGAGTCGGGCGCCAAGGTCATCGCCTACGACCGCCTGATCCGCGATTCCGGCAATGTCGACTACTACTCGACTTTCGACAACTTCAAGGTGGGCGTGTTGCAGGCGGAGTCGCTGGTGGCCGGCCTCAAGGAGCGCTTTCCGGGCGTGAAGCCCTGGAACGTGGAGCTCTTCGGCGGTTCGCCCGACGACAACAACGCCTTCTTCTTCTACGATGGCGCCATGTCCGTTCTTCAGCCCATGATCGATGCCGGCGAGATCGTCGTCCCGTCGGGTCAGATGGGCATGGACAAGGTGGGTACGCTGCGCTGGGACGGCGCGGTGGCCCAGTCCCGCATGGACAACCTGCTGTCGGCCAACTACACCGACAAGAAGGTCCATGCCGTGCTGTCGCCCTATGACGGCCTGTCGCGCGGCATCATCTCCTCGCTCAAGGGCGTGGGCTATGCCCCGGGCCCGGAGATGCCGATCGTCACCGGCCAGGACGCCGAAGTCGCATCCGTCAAGGCGATGCAGGCCGGCGAGCAGTATTCGACCGTGTTCAAGGACACGCGCGAACTGGCCAAGACCACGGCCGGCATGGTCGACGCGGTGATGCAGGGCAAGGAACCTGCCATCAACGACACGAAGACCTACAACAACGGCGTGAAGGTGGTTCCGTCCAACCTGCTGGTGCCCTATTCGGTGGGCAAGGACGACATCCAGAAGATGCTGGTCGACTCCGGCTACATCAAGGCCGAAGAACTGCAGTAAGCATCTGATGCTGCGGGCCCTGCAAGTTGACTTGCAGGGCCCGTCTTTCTTTGTGTAAGTCTGGATTGACCGCCCGCAAGAAGGCGGGACGCGCGCAGCCGGACGGTCGGCGGCGGGACATGGGAGGCGACGGGATCGGCCATGCAGCCCATCCTTGAGATGCATGGAATAACCAAGACGTTTCCGGGTGTGAAGGCGCTGACGGACGTCAATCTCACGGTCATGCCAGCCGAGATTCATGCGGTGGTGGGCGAGAACGGAGCGGGCAAATCCACCCTGATGAAGGTCCTCTCCGGCGTCTATCCCTCCGGTAGCTACGATGGCGTGATCAAATTCGAGGGCAAGGACCATCACTTCAAGACCATCGCCGATTCCGAGGACATCGGCATCATCATCATTCATCAGGAGCTGGCTCTGGTGCCACTCTTGTCGATCGCCGAGAACATCTTCCTGGGCCACGAAACGGCCAGGACCGGCGTCATCAACTGGTTCGAAGCCTTTTCGAAGACCAGGGACCTGCTGAAAAAGGTCGGCCTCAGCGAGCATCCGAACACGCTGATCACCAACATCGGCACCGGCAAGCAGCAGCTGGTCGAGATCGCCAAGGCGCTGAACAAGAAAGTAAAGCTGCTGATCCTCGACGAGCCCACCTCGAGCCTCAACGAGACGGATTCGAATGCCCTGCTCGATCTGCTGAAGGGCTTCAAGTCGCAAGGTATCTCGTCGATCCTGATCACGCACAAGCTGAATGAGGTGATGAAGGTTGCCGACCGCATCACCGTGATCCGTGACGGCAAGACCATCGACACGATGGACGTTCACTCCGGCGAGGTGAACGAGGATCGCATCATCAAGGCCATGGTGGGCCGCGAGCTGACCGACCGCTATCCGCCGCGCCAGGCCAAGGTGCAGGATACGATCTTCGAAGTGAAGAACTGGAATGTCTTTCATCCTCTGCACGCGGACCGGCAGATCATCAAGGACGTCAACCTTCATGTGAAGAAGGGCGAAGTCGTCGGCATCGCCGGCCTCATGGGGGCCGGCCGCACCGAACTTGCCATGTCGATCTTTGGCCGCGCCTATGGCCAGCGGATCAGCGGCGAGGTGCTGCTGCACGGCAGTCCGGTGGATGTCTCGACCATTCCGAAGGCGATGAATGCCGGACTGGCCTATGCCACCGAGGACCGCAAGACCTATGGCCTGGTGCTGATCGACCACATCAAGCACAATGTCACGCTGGCCAATCTTGACGGCGTGTCCGGTCGCGGCGTGATCGACGACATGCATGAGCTGACTGTCGCCAACAAGTATCGCAATGACCTCCGCATTCGCTCGGCCAGCGTCTTCCAGGCAACTGTCAATCTTTCGGGCGGCAATCAGCAGAAGGTCGTGCTGTCGAAGTGGCTGTTCTCCGGCCCCGAGGTCTTGATCCTGGATGAGCCGACCCGCGGCATCGACGTCGGCGCGAAGTACGAGATCTATGGCATCATCAACAAGCTGGCCGAAGAAGGCAAGGCGGTGATCGTCATTTCCTCCGAAATGCCCGAGCTGCTGGGCATTTCCGACCGGATTTATGTTCTGAACGAGGGGCGCATCGTTGGCGAAATGCCGGCGAAGGAAGCGTCCCAGGAAAAGATCATGCGCGCCATCATGAAGTCTTGGGAGCAATGAGATGACAGACGCCACTGTGACCTCGGCCAGTCCGAACATCATGCGGTTCGTAAAGGCCAACATCCGCGACTATGCGCTGCTCATCTCGCTGCTCGCCATCATGGTCTTCTTCCAGTTCACCACTGGCGGCATCCTGTTCACGCCGCTGAACATGACCAACATCATCCTCCAGAACAGCTACATCGTGATCATGGCGCTCGGTATGCTGCTGATCATCGTCGCCGGCCATATTGACCTGTCGGTCGGCTTCCTGAGCGGCTTCGTCGGCGCGATTGCCGGCGTCATGATGGTGACCTGGAAGTTCGACACCTTCACCTCGATCGCTGTTTGCCTCGCTTTCGGCACACTGATCGGCATGGTGCAGGGCTATTTCGTGGCTTTCTTCCGAATCCCGGCCTTCATCGTGACTCTGGCCGGAATGCTGATCTTCCGCGGCTTGATGATCGCCATGTTGAGCGGCCGCAACCTCGGGCCTTTCCCGGAGTCGTTCCAGGCGCTGTCCAACGGCTATGTTCCGGACCTCCTGGCCTTTATGGCGCCGCAGGGGTTCAACCTGTTTGCCATGGTGGTGGGATCCGTGGTCACCGGACTGATCCTCTGGTCCAACTGGCGGTCGCGCCAGCTCGAACAGGCCCACGGCATGGCCGAGGAACCGATCGAACTCTTCTATATCCGGAACGCGCTCATCGCTGCGGCCTTCCTCGGCTTTTCCTGGATCATGGCCAGCCACCGGGGCCTGCCCAATGTGCTGATCACCATGTTCGCGCTGGTGGCGCTGTTCATGTTCATCACCACGCGCACGACCTTCGGTCGCCGTGTCTATGCCATGGGTGGCAACGAGAAGGCGGCGAAACTGTCCGGCATCCGCACCGAGCGGGTCACGATCATGATCTTCGGTATCATGGGGGCGCTAGCGGCGCTGGCCGGCCTCGTCTATGCCGCGCGGCTCAATTCGGCGCAGCCCAAGGCTGGTCAAGGTCTTGAACTCGACGTGATTGCTGCCTGCTTCATCGGGGGTGCCGCCGTGACTGGCGGCGTCGGCAAGGTGACCGGCGTGGTCATCGGTGCCTTCATCATGGGCGTCATGAACAATGGCATGGGCATCATGGGTGTCGGTATCGACTGGCAACAGGTCATCAAGGGCGCCGTGCTGATGCTGGCCGTCTTCCTGGACGTCTACTACAAGAACAAGGCCGTCTGATCGACCTCGCGCTGCCGTCTCAGCCGTCCAGACCTGGCCTGGCCGGACCGCGGCAAAACGCCAGTCTGCAATGCCGGCTGCCGCCCGGGCTGTGCACAGGTCGCGCTCCGGCTGGTTGATCGCGTCGTTGGTCAGCTGGAATGTGCCCCAATGATGGCCGATGGCCGAGTCGGCACTGCGTCCGATGACGCCCCTGCGGTTCATCCTGATCTCCCCCGGTGGCCCCATAGGTTTCAGAACGTTCTACGTGCTGTGCAGCCACCAGGATGACGAGGTGGCCATGAATGGAGCGGAGCCGGCACTGGGTGGGGCAGTGCCGGCTCCTGAGTACCCGGTCTGGTGGGGGATGGGGGGACGCCGACCGGGTCTGTTCTCTGCGTGTCTCTCCTGCCTCAGCGGCGGGTTCCAGCGGCGACAATGCCGTTGGCGATGGTTTTCTCCCGGGCGAGCGACACCCAGCTGCGCGGATCGCGCTGGGACTGACGCTTGAGGAAGATGTAGTCGAGGTCCGTCCAACGGCGAATCTCGTTGCGGCGGTTGTCGAGGACGTAGTCGCCATCGCTGGTGCTGACGGTCAGCACGGCATGACCCTCGTTCTTTTCATCCAGGACGACCGTGATCAGCAACGCCGAAGCCGGAAAGCCCAGGTTCTCGAGATAGCGCTTTTTCAGCAGAACATAGTCTTCGCAGTCGCCGGCATCGGCTGGATAGGTCCAGTATTCGACTTCCCCGAACAGGTCGCTGTCGCTTACGGGTGCGACCTTGCCATTCACGTAAGTGTTGACCTGATAGAGCAGGGTCCAGCGCTCCTGGCTCATTCTGAGCTTGGTCGGCTTTGCTGCGTTGGCCCGGCAGTCTTCAGGATTGCGCGCACAGAACCCGATGAAGCCGATGGGCGGAAGCGCTTGGCCGTATTCGGTTGCATGCTTGTTCGTCTTTGGCTTGACCCAGGGGCCGTCGTGGCTGCCCAGAGCCATGACCGGCGCAGCTCCCAGGCTGAGACCCAGAAGTGCCGCCCCCACGGCGGTTCTGATCTTCATTTGACGTCCCTTTTGTCTTCTCGTTGCGGCCACATTAGCCACACAGGCTTTGCGATGCCGTTCAGATGGGCATGCAAATGAAGGGGATTCCGGTAGCTTTGCAGTAACCATTGGCGCCGCTGCGACCAGCCAGAACCGGGGGTTGATTAATGGGTTAACCCCTGTTAGACACCGCTCGCCTTCGCAGGTGGCATGCGGCCATGGCGGAATTGGTAGACGCACTAGCTTGAGGTGCTAGCGAGTAACATCGTGGAGGTTCGAGTCCTCTTGGCCGCACCAAACCCTTAGGTGTCCCTGCAGATTGGGACATGGGTTTCCAACCCCGAGCAATCCCGAAGCCCTCGCGGCAGACCGCGCCTACCGGCAATTGTTGGGTGGGCGCTGACCGGCGAAGCGGTTGGCGATCCAGCCAATGGCTTCCGGGACGCTGGCCTTGCCGGCACTGTCGTGCGTCTTCTGGGGCAGGGTGACGAACTGAATGACGGCTCCCGCCGCACAGGCCTTCTTTACGAATTGCTCGGTGATGGCCGGCCACACGAGGGTGTCAGCCAAACCCTGCATGATGAGCACGGGTGTCTTGCCCGCGATGCCGTGAACGGAGTTCTCGCTGATGATCTGGCTCCAGGGTGGGGATGCCAATGCCTGTTGGCTGATGAAGTCCTTGGGCAGCGCCTTTTCGTCGGACAGGTCGTGAATCTGGCCTTCGAAGTTGTTGATGCAGTTGTTGTTGATTTCGGCAACCTTTCCAATGGCGGAGGGTGCTACCAAAGTGTCCATCGCAACGCCATATTTCCTGCTCCAAGACTGCACGGCCATCGCTGCAAGGATCTTGCCCGTTGCAGAGTTAATGTCGGCCCGCAGCAGGGCGTCGAGATTGGTCGGCGGCGCTGTTGCAGCAACGCCCACCAGCTTCAGCTCCGGCGCGTAGCTCTGCGCAAGATTCTCGCCAAAAAGCACCGCCTGACCGCCCTGGGAATAACCCCACAGGGCGTAGCGGTCGCTGCCACCCAAACCCGGTATCTGCCGCGCGGCCCGGACCGAGTCGATTACCGCATAGGCCTGGCCCCGTCCGACCAGATACCCCGCAGGGCCCACGGTTCCCAGGCCGGGATAGTCGGTGGCGGTGACGATGAAGCCTTCCGAGATCATGTCATTAAGGCCAAGAATGAACTGCGGGATATCCTTGTGCAGCGAGGGCGCGCAGCGGCGGGCCGTTCCGATGGTCGGATGAGCCCAGGCCACGATATTGCGCTGTGCAGGGTTCTGCGATCCGGTTTCGGATTGCACCACAATTCCAGATGCCGCGATCGGCCGGCCGCGGAAATCGCGCGTGCTGTAGAGGATGCGCCAGGCCTTGGCGCGGTAGAAGGCGGGCATTGCCGCGGGGGTGTGACGCAACAAGGTGCCGGGCGGCACATTGAGCTGGGATGCCGGAACATCGTAGAAATCCGGGATGGCCTGCTGGGCACGTGCGGGCTGCCCGGAAAGGCATCCGGGCAGAAGCATGAGAAGTATGACAAGCCAGCGCTTCACCTGGGCTCGATACTCATGCACAGAACCATATGAAGTCATGTCCTTCTAGCTCCAGATCTGCCGGTGCTCGAAAATGGCGGCAACGGTGATTCCAGGCAAGACGTCTGACGGAGCGACTGGCTTCCGCAGGGGTGCCTCCGCCGCCATTCGATGCTAGAAGCAGGCTGCGGTCGGACCTGCGGCCGCTTTGGCCGGCGGGCGTGGCGGAACGGTAGACGCAACGGACTTAAAATCCGTTTTCCGTAAGGAAGTGTGGGTTCAAGTCCCACCGCCCGCACCACGGCAAACAGCACTGATTGGAGGCGCGCATGAGCGAAAGACCCGTGATCGCCTGGCCGGTCAAGACGCGAGAGATCATCTCGCACCACTTCGACTCGCGCGCCTGGAACAATTTCGTCTTCCGCGATGGCGACATCGTCGTTGCGACCTATGCGAAGTCGGGCACGACCTGGACGCAACAGATTCTCTCGCAGCTGATTTTCGACGGGGCGGAGGACATTGACGTTCACCGGTTGTCACCCTGGGTGGACCTCAGGATCCTGCCGCCTGAATTGCGCTTGGCGCTTGACCACCAAACACACCGGCGCTTCCTGAAGACCCATCTGCCGGTCGATGCGCTGGCGATGTCGCCAAAAGCCAAGTACATCTACTTGGCGCGGGATGGCAGGGATGCGGCGTGGAGTTTTCACAATCACCACTACAATGCGACGGATGAGTACTTCACCAGTTACAACGAAGGCCGGCCGGCGCATCTGCCGCCTCTCGAAAGGGGCTCGGCGGACCCTCACGACTTCTATCGCCAATGGTTTGACCGCGACGGCTATCCCATCTGGCCATTCTGGCATCACATTCGCAGTTGGTGGGCAATTCGCAACTTGCCAAATGTTATGCTCATCCACTTCAATGACCTGAAGGATGACCTGGAGGGCGCAATCAGGCGGATTGCCGCGTTCCTTGACATCCCGATCAACCGAGCGTCGTTCCCGCGAATCGTCGAACATTGTACCTTCAACTACTTGAAGGCCCATGCCACGGAGGTTGCGCCACGCGGCGGAGAGTTCTGGAAGGGTGGCGCCGCCACCTTCATCAACAAGGGCAGCAACGGGCGCTGGCGTGACGTCCTGAGCGACGCCGAGATTTCCGAGTACGAGGCGCGTGCCCTGCGCGAACTGGGACCTGCCTGTGCCAGATGGCTTGCCAATGGCGGCGCCATCCAGCTCTAATCCTGCGACGCTGTCGACCGGGACTCAGGCGACCTTGCCGTCTTGCGCCAGTTCTGGACATCCACAGCCTAATCCGATCTGAAGCCGGCCGACATCAGCCAGGAAGCAGGCTTTGACGTGTTCCGTCGCGAGCAGGACGGGAAATGGCGGATTGTCCGTTTCATCGCATTCACCGAGAATGGCGACAAATGATGGGATTTGTGATGCTCACGTAAATCTGCGTGCGCCAGGTCGTGGACTCACGGCGAACGGCTGGCCGCTATAAATCTCACCCCCACTTCGGTGGCATTCCTCCACCGGACTTCGCAAAGCCTGATCTCCGGGAGGCCGATGATCTGCAGCTCGAAGATCGCCGGAACGCTGGCGCTGTTGGCAATGCGGATACGGCAGCCGCCGCGCGACAAGTCGCGGATCTGGCAATCCACAAGGCAGGACCGGTTGTTGTAGACCACCTTGGCGGAGCGTAAGGCGCGCTGGCGTACTTCGGTGCGCTTTCCATGCGGGCTCGCGCCGGTGGCCGGCTCGGGTGCCAGGGCCTGCTCCAGAAGCTCTCGATGCAATGTACGGAGTGAACGAATGACCGTATCTGCCGGCAGCGTTCTGAGCATGTCCAACAGCATCGACTCGGTAGAGGTCTCTGCGTTTTGTCTTGCAAGAGCGTTTGACATGTTCATGCCTGTGCCGTTGCGGTGATTCTAGTTGGCCGCCGATTAACCAACTCCAAAGGCAAGGCATTGAAAAGATAAGTAAACGATTCCAGTCGAAAAAATATTGCTTATTCGATTGCAGCAGGGAAACTTGCAACTTCTTTCCCGCGGCGCGACTGCATGATTGTCCAAACGAGGTGAGCGGCGGCCGATCCCAGGACAACGCTGCCGCCGATCAACGTCGCCATGGGTGGCACTTCGCTGAGGAACAGGAAGACCCACACCGGAGCAAAACCAGCGTTCAGGATTCCAAGCAGGCCGGACTGTGCGGCAGGGATACGGCTGACGGCTGCGAAGATCAGGAGATTGCCGACCGCAAGCTGGAAGAAACCGAACAGGACGAGTATCGCCCAGTCATGGCCGGGCAGGCCGCCAAAGCTTGCGAAGGGCAGGGCAATCAGGCCGCTCGTCAGCACCGTCAGCGCGAGGACCGGCAACATGTCGAGATGGGGATTGCGGCGCACGACCATCACGATCGCGGCGTAGGTCAGCACGCAGGCCAATGCCAGGAGATCGCCGATGAGGCCGCCCGAGCTGGCCCCGGAAACCATCATGATGGCGATCCCGGCAAAGCCTGCGAGGGCGGCGAGCAGGGTTGCAAGGTCCAGTTTCTCCCCGAGCACGATCCGGCCAGCCAGAGCCGCCACGAAGGGGGCCGTGGCAAAGATCATGAAGAAATTGGCCACGGCCGTGAACTTCAGGGAGAGCATGTTCATCACCATGCCGCTGGCATTCAGGAGCACGAAGGCGATGCCGCCCAGCCCGATTCCAAGGAGGCTGCGTAGCGTGCGGTTCCGGTCTCGCCAGATCAGAACGAGCGTAAGCAAGAGAAATGCAAAGAACCCGCGTCCGGAAGCCGTGGTAAAGCCGTCGGCCGTGATGAGCCGGCTGAACAGCCCGGAGGTGGAGTCGACGGCCGATCCGGCAATCAGCATGGCGAGCCCTGTGGGCCGGGGAATCGGGGATTTTGACATAGGCGCCTTGTTCACGCTTTGACCGGCGCTTGCAACCACGCGAAAACTTCTTCGCGCCCCGGCTCGAAGGCTGCTAGAAAGCTCCCCCCGATCACTATTCCGGACCAATGGGTTACATCGAGATCATCGTCGTCGTCCTGTTGACTGCCCTGAATGGCCTGCTGGCCATGTCGGAACTGGCAGTTGCCTCGTCCCGCATGCCAAAGCTGAGGGCCATGGCGGAGCAGGGTGTCCATGGCGCCCGCCGCGCCATGAGGCTGGCCTCGGACCCGGGACGGTTTCTCTCGACCGTGCAGATTGGCATAACCCTCATTGGCATCCTAGCGGGCGCCGTCTCCGGCGCGGCGCTGGGCCAGCGGGTATCGCTTTGGTTTGCCAGCCAGGGCCTGAGCGAGACGGTCTCCGAAGCCCTGGGCTATGGGCTGGTGATCAGCGCCATAACCTATTTGTCGCTGATCATCGGCGAACTCGTGCCGAAGCAGATCGCGCTGCGAAATCCCGAACGCATCGCCTGCATGGTGGCCCCGGCCATGACCTTGCTGGCCCGGGTGGCTGCACCGATCGTGTGGTTTCTCGACCGGTCCGGGCGGCTGGTGCTGGCCCTGCTGGGACAGACGCGCCAGCGCGACGAGACAGTCACGGATGCGGAAATCCACTCGATGATCGCCGAGGCGGAATCGGCTGGCGTCATCGAGCCCGAAGAACGCGAAATGATCGCCGGCGTGATGCGCCTGGGGGATCGCCCGGTCAGGTCGGTCATGGTGCCGCGAGCCGACGTGCAAATGATCGACATGAACGACACCCCGGCGCGGATTGCCAAGGTATTGGCTGACAGTGGCCATTCGCGCTTTGTGGTCTACAAGGACGATCCCGACAACATCGTCGGTGTGCTGCAGGCCAAGGACGTCGCCGTTTCACTGCTTCGCAAGAAGGCGCTCAACGTGAAGCAGCTGGTCAAGCAGGCGCCGGTCATTCCGGACACGGTGGATGCCCTGGACGTCGTGGGCCGGCTGAAGGAGTCGGAAGTGCATTTCGGCCTGGTCTATGACGAGTATGGGCACTTCGAGGGCATCGTGACCACCGCCGACATCCTCGAGGCCATTGCCGGCGCCTTCCGCGAGGAGCGTCAGGCTGAGGAGCCGGAGATGACCGAACGCAGCGATGGCTCGCTGCTTATCGCGGGATGGACGCCGATCGATCATGCCATGCAGCGGCTTGGCCTGCCTGCTCCCGAACGCCGGGACTATCAGACCATGGCTGGTTTCGTTCTCGATCACCTGGGCCACCTGCCGGTGCTCGGAGAAGCCGTTGAACATCGGGGCTACCGCTTCGAGGTGGTCGATCTGGACGGACGCAGGATCGACATGGTGATGGTGCAGAAGATCACGCCGCAGACCCGGAGACCGGTGATTTGAACGACGAGCCAAAAAAGCCAAAGCCGCGTCGCCTGTCCGAGATCGTGTCGTCGTTCGAGGGGCGTGAGGGCTTCACCATTGGTGCGATGGTCGACGACTTTGGGGAAAGGGCCTTCGGCGCCCTGATGTTCATCTTTGCCGTTCCAAACGTCATCCCGGCGCCTCCGGGCACTTCTGCCATCCTCGGCTTGCCTCTGGTCATCCTGACCTTCCAGCTGATGCTGGGCCGCCAGGCCCTATGGCTGCCCGACCGGATCCGTCGCCGCCCGGTGAACTCCGACATGGTCAACAGCTTCGTGCGCAAGGCGGTGCCGATCCTCAAGCGCTTCGAGACCATCCTCCGGCCCAGACTATCCCTGATTGTCATGTCGAATGCTGCCGAGCGGGTCATCGGCGTGGTGACCTTGCTGCTGGCGGTGGTTCTCTTTCTGCCGATTCCGCTGGTCAACATCCTTCCGGCAGCGGCCATTGCCTGTCTCGCACTGGCCCTGGCGGAGCGGGACGGGCTCTTTGCCATCATCGGCTATCTGCTGGCCTTGAGCACGGTCTTCATCCTGTTCTATGTCTCGACAGCCCTCTTTTCTGCGGCAAAGGCCTTCGTTGGGACCCTGTTCGGGCTGTGAGGCCGAACCTGAGAAAAGCCGGCTTTCGGGCAGCCTCGAGGAAATGCTTGTAATCCGGGTGGCAAGCGACTAGATATGCGCCATCGAGTTTCGGCCGGTTGGCTCGGCTCCGCGCTTTCTTCATGCAAGTGCACTAGCCCTTCTCTTACTCCCAGAACATCGATGGCCCGTATTGCGCATGTTGCGTGATGCGGAATTGCATTTGCATCTTGAAAGGAAAGACCATGCAGACAGGTACCGTAAAGTGGTTCAACGCCCAGAAGGGCTTTGGCTTCATTGAGCCGTCTTCCGGCGGCCCGGACGTTTTCGTCCACATCAGCGCGGTTGAGCGCGCCGGGATGACCGGCCTCAACGAAGGTCAGAAGATCTCCTATGAGATCGTTACCGACCGCCGCAATGGCAAGTCTTCGGCCGACAAGCTGTCGGCTGCATAAATCGGTAAAGCGTTCCCGCCCCAGGCCAAGCCACGGATGTACTGGCGGCCGGGCGGGAATCTCCGATAGCGCGCCGGTGAATTCACCGGCGCTCGTCTTTGCCGGCCACGTCCCTGACGGACGGGGCTGGTTCTACCACAGCATTAAAGCGCGAGGTCATGCATGCGGGTTTTCGTCAAGGACAACAATGTCGACCAGGCACTGCGGTTCCTGAAGAAGAAGATGCAGCGCGAAGGCCTGCTCCGCGAGATGAAAAAGCATACGGCATTCGAAAAGCCATCCGAACGCAAGGTTCGGGAGAAGGCGGAAGCCATCCGTCGCACCAAGAAACTGGCGCGCAAGAAGCTCCAGCGCGAAGGCGTCTTGCCCATGCCCAAGCCAAAGCCACGCCCCGAGCGCCGTCCCAACCCGTTCCAGAGCGGGTCTCTGGCGACAGCCGCACCCGCCGAACGGACACGCACACCGGTCTGATTGCGACTCCTCGCCTTGATCACGCACCCCTGACGCCGCTATAGGCCCGTCATGGGTTCACTTCTCGGCCTCTTCGCGTCCGCATTACTTTCAGCCACATTGCTGCCTGGCAGTTCCGAGGCGGCCCTGGCGGCTGCAGCCACCCTCACCGAACATCCCCTGCCGTTGCTGATCGCGGTCGCCACGATCGGAAATGTGCTTGGCTCCTGCCTGAACTGGCTGTTGGGACGCCTTGTTTCAGCCGGATACGTGCTCCGGCTCCCGGTGAGCGGTGCCCGGCTCGGGCGCTTTGAGGCGTTCTTTTCTCGCTTCGGCGTCTGGAGCCTGCTTCTGTCCTGGGCGCCGATTGTGGGCGATCCGCTGACGGTTCTAGCCGGACTGGCCCGTACGCCGCTGATACTCTTTGTTCCGCTCGTGACCATCGGCAAACTGGCGCGCTATCTCGCCGTTGCCGGACTGGTTGGACTCGGCGGCTGAGTGGTTCCGACTTGCGCCGGAGGACGAAATCCTCTTGAGGAGGACAGGCATTGAGCTGCGGGTGGTCATGGCGGACGGGCTGACCGAATCGGTGAGAGACGACAGGGGGGCTTTCGACCCGGACTTTGTCGCGCGCATCACCCAGGCCCTCGACTTGGGAGATGGCAAGCTTGCCCGCAGCCTGACTCGCGACCTTCATGCTGCAGATCTTGCGGAACTGATCGGCAATCTTGACCAGGACGAACGGGTGCGGCTGATCGCGCTGCTGGGCAGGAATTTCGACGTCGAAGCTTTGGCCGAGCTCGATGTCGCCGCCCGCGACGAGTTGATGGAGGCGCTGCCCAATGAGGTGATTGCCTCGGCCATCAAGAAGCTCGATACCGACGATGCGCTCTATCTGATCGAGGACCTGGAGGACGACGACCAGCGCGAGATCCTGGCCAAGGTCTCGAAGCAGGACCGGGCCGCGTTGACCCGGGCGCTGGATTATCCCGAGTACACAACCGGTCGGCTGATGAAGACCGAGTTCGTTGCAGTTCCCTTGTCCTGGACCGTGGGGCGAGCCATCGACTACATCCGCACCGACAAATCGCTGCCGGACAATTTCATCGAAGTCTATGCGATCGACACCGGATTCCATCTGGTGGGCACAGTTGCCGTGGCCCGGCTGCTGCGGTCGCCGCGCGACCGCAAGATCGAAGCGATCATGGATGAGGAGCAGACGGTCTTCAAAGTGACCGACCCGCAGGATGATGCGGCCTACCGATTCGAGAAATACAATTTGGTGTCGGCTGCAGTAACCGACGAGACAGGCCGGCTAGTCGGCACGCTGATGGCCGACGACATTGTGGAAGTGATCCAGGAGGAGGCCGGGGAGGACATCCTTCATCTGGGTGGCGTCGGGGAGGAGACCATCAGCGACAATGTCTGGGAGACCACACGGTCGCGCTTCCTTTGGCTCTTCGTCAATCTGGCCACAGCCGTCCTGGCATCCTGGGTCATCTCCTGGTTCGATGCGACGCTCGAGCAGATGGTTTCGCTGGCGATCCTCATGCCGATCGTGGCCTCCATGGGCGGCAATGCCGGAACCCAGACCATGACCGTTGCAGTGCGGGCGCTGGCAACCCGCAATCTCGGGCCGATGAACGCTGTGAAGGTCACCCTGCGCGAATGCGCTGTCGGACTGATCAACGGACTGGTCTTTGCCATGATCATCGGCGCCTTCGCCTGGTGGTGGTTTTCCTCCGATGGCCTCGGGCTTGTGATTGCCGCCGCCATGGTGATCAATCTGGTCGCCGCCGCGCTGGCCGGCATCCTGGTGCCGCTGGCCCTGCACCGGATGAAGGTGGATCCGGCCATTGCATCGGGTGTCTTCGTCACCACGGTGACGGATGTCATCGGCTTCTTCGCCTTCCTCGGATTGGCAGCGCTGTGGCTGGTGCGCTGACTATTCGCCGCGCTGCGGCTGGTGACGAACAGGCCTGGTCGGGCCTGTGGACCGCTTGGCAATCCCACATGGGCGGCAGGGTCCCGGAGGATGTGTCGGCCAGTGCGTGGACGCAGATCATCACGCCTGGCTCTGGCCTTTTCGCGCTTCTGGCCTTTTCGAACGAAGGGGCTCTTGGCTTCGCCAATGTCAGTGCAACGCCTTTCGCCTGGACTGCCGGACCGATCCTGTTCCTCCAGGATCTCTATGTCGCTCCGGAGGCGCGGGGCAGGGGGCTGGGCCGTTCCCTGTTGCAGGCCGTCTACGATGAAGCCGATGCCTTCGGCGCGGCTCAGGTCTTCTGGATGGTCGATGAGCTGGATTCGGACCTGCAGGCCTTCTATGCGCGGCAGGGCATTCGCACGCCTTATCTGCGCTACATGCGACGGCCCTGGTCCTGGTGATCAGTCCTTGAAGAAGAGCCAGCGCGGCGTGCGTGCGGCATATTCCGTCCAGGCGCGGCCGAAGGACCGGGCGAGGTGGCGCTCTTCGCGCGCGATGGCAAGCTTCTGGACCATCGCGGCGGCGATGAGGGCCGCGGGCAGAAGCCAGCCAATGCCAAGCAGCAGGCCGGCGCCGAAGACCAGCATGGTGTTGCCCAGATAGATGGGGTTCCGCGATCTGGCGAAGGGACCTTCTGTAATCAATGCGGTGGCACTGCGGTGGGGCAGGATGGTGGTACGATGACGCCGGAAGGCCAGCATGGCGGTGATGTCGAGTGCGATTGCAGCACAAATCAGGCACAGGCCGACGCCGGCAGCGATGGTGCGGAGGGCGCCGTCCGGAAGCCACGGCAGTGGCATGGCCTGATGCAGGAACACGGCGGAGGCGGCCGCGATCAGGTAGATGATGGGCGGCCAGGGGATCGTGCTGGGCGGGTCGCCGTGGATCATTGTCGTGCCTTCATCGCGGAGTGGAGCAGTGCGGCGCATGCGATGCCCGCGAGGCAAACAATGAAGCAGAAGAGGGCTCCTCCGGTCCAGCCCATCCTGCCGTAGAGGGCGGCGAAGATGGGCGTTCCCACGAATGTCCCTACATTGCCGAACTGGGCGATGGCGCCATAGGTGAGTGCGGCAAGTGCCGGCGTTGGCGCAATCGCCGGCACACTGGCGAAGGTGAAGCCGGGCAGCAGACCAAAGGCCGCCATCATGACCGCGATAAGAAACATGGCAACGCCTTCCCTTGGGCCGAGAGTGAAGAGAATGGCGGCGCTCACGGCCAATGACAGGAAAGCGCCCGCAAAGCCGAGGAAGACGGGCAAGCCGAACCGGATCAGGAAACCGGCCAGCAAGGTGAAAACCATGGAAATCAAGGACGCTACCGCCATGCCCGAACCCGCGGCCGCTGCGCTCCATCCCAGTGCATCCGTGAGGTACTTGCCGAGAAAGGTGAGCGCGGCGAGAAACAGCACGGTGTAGCAGCAGAAAGTCAGCGCGAGCAGGAGCGGCGGACCGCTGCGATAGACGTCGCCGTGTGCCGAAACAAGGTTCGCGAGCGTGGGACGTGGGCGCCGTTCGTCGGCATGGCCGGAGCGCTTGAATGTCATCCGGAGAGCCAGGCCGATCAGGGCAAGGAGCAGGGCGTGCGCCAGCATCAGGCCGCGCCAGCCGCCCCACGTAATGATCATCGGAGCAGCAGCGCTGGTCGCGGCGAAGCCGACGCCGAAGAAGCAGCCCCAGAGCGAAAGAACCACTGGCCGGTCACGCGGTGCGGCGTGCATGGCCATGAGGGCCGGTGCGCAGACCACGATGAGAAGGTGCGAGAAGCCTTCCAGGAACCGGCTTGCCAGGAAGGTGCCACTGTCGGGCGCGATGGCGCCTGCTGCCGCCACCAGCGCGCCCCCGAAGAGGGCGATCAGGATGCCGCGGCCCAGTCCGATGGCGGCGACCAGGGCGCCCATGGCAATGGCAAAGACCACGCCGACGATGCCCAGCAGCGACACCGCGAAGCCCGCCGCCACGAGGGTCAGGCCCAGGTCGCTGCCCACCTCTCCCATGACGGGGGCGACCTTTGCGAAATGCATGGCGGCGGCAAGACCCGCCAGAAAGAGGACTGCAATGGCCAACCAGTCGGTTTTTTCACGATTTTCTGAAGTTGGCGTCACGGTTTTGTGCTCATTTGGAGGCCATCCCTGTGAGCATGGGTTCTGCTATTCTGTCAAACCCTGCGCCGCCCCGCCCCGCCGACCGAAGCATGGGCTTGATTTGGCCGCCATTTCCGCCTAGAAGGCCGAGATTCCATCGAACACCAAACAAGGAGCAGACGAGCCCCATGGCGCGCGTCACCGTTGAAGACTGCATCGACAAGGTGCCCAATCGTTTCGAACTGGTCCTCCTCGCCGGCCACCGCGCCCGTATGGTGTCGCAGGGTGCGCCGATCACGGTGGACCGTGACAATGACAAGAATCCCGTCGTGGCGCTTCGCGAAATCGCCGACGAGACGATCGTCGTCGACGATCTGCGCGAGGAAGTGATTCACTCGATGCAGATGCACGTCGAGGTGGACGAACCGGAACCCACCGAGGTTCCGCTCATCCAGCAGTCCGGCGACATGGTCATGGTGAATGACCAGGTCGAGGGCGCCGACCTGCCGGAAATGGAGCAGATGACCGAAGAGGAACTGCTGCGCGGCCTGGAGGGCATGCCTCCAGCAGAAAGCCCCGGGAGCCAGCGCAACGGCTACTAGCCTTCAGCTCCAGTAACGATTTTCAGGCCGGACCCCTCGCGTCCGGCCTTTTTTGTCGTACAGTAACATCATGATGCGCCAGTATGAGCTGGTCGAGCGGGTAACCCGCTACGATCCTGATGCGAATGAGGACCTGCTCAATCGCGCCTATGTCTATGCCATGAAGGCGCATGGCAACCAGAAGCGGGCCTCCGGCGAGGCCTATTTCAACCATCCGCTGGAAGTTGCCGCCATCTTGACCGAGATGAAGCTGGATGACGCCACCATTGCGGCGGCGCTGCTGCATGACACGGTGGAGGATACATCGGCCACACAGCAGGAGATCGAAGAGAAGTTCGGTCCCGAAATCGCCGCGCTGGTCGATGGCCTCACCAAGATCGCCAAGCTCGACCTGGTGACCAAGGAAGCAACCCAGGCCGAGAACCTGCGCAAGCTGCTGCTTGCGATGTCCAAGGATGTGCGTGTCCTGCTGGTGAAGCTGGCCGACCGGCTGCACAACATGCGCACGCTCGAGCACGTGAAGCCCGAGAAGCGCACCCGCATCGCCCAGGAGACCATGGACATCTATGCGCCGCTGGCCGGCCGCATGGGCATGCAAGCGGTTCGCGACGAGCTGGAGGACATTTCCTTTCGCGTCCTCAATCCTGATGCCAACCGCATCATCACCGAACGCCTGGCCAAGCTGCATGAGGAAAGCGGCGACATCCTCCGTGAGATCGAACATGAGCTGACCACGAAGCTTGGCGAGAACGGCATCCGCGCCGAAGTCTACGGCCGCGAGAAGCGGCCTTATTCGATCTGGCGGAAGATGGAGCGCAAGCTCCTGTCGCTTGGCCAGTTGTCCGACATCTTCGGCTTCCGCGTGATCGTCGGCACGGTCGATCAATGCTACCGCTCGCTCGGTATCGTGCACCGGACCTGGCGCGCCGTGCCCGGGCGGTTCAAGGACTACATCTCGACGCCGAAGCAGAATGACTACCGCTCGATCCACACAACGGTGATCGGGCCGCACCACATGCGCGTCGAAATGCAGATTCGCACCCGGCTGATGCATGAAATTGCCGAACGGGGCGTTGCCGCGCACGCGATCTACAAGGACGCACCCGATGCCAAGGAGGCGCTCGACGGCTTCCGGCAGCCGGCTGCAGAGTCGAATGCCTATCGCTGGCTCCGGCATCTTGTTGATATG
>JBGSNJ010000561.1:0-5050 GCA_041739715.1 Aestuariivirga sp. | reverse complement strand
CCAGCGGCTTGCCGAACTGCCTGCGGTCCAGCGTGTACTGCCGTGCACGGTGCCAGCAGTCCTCGGCCGCGCCCATCACGCCCCAGGCGATGCCGTAGCGCGCCTTGTTGAGACAGCCGAAGGGGCCGCCGAGGCCCTTGGCATGCGGCAGCATGGCGTCTTCCGGAACTTCCACGTTGTCCAGCACGATCTCGCCGGTGATCGAGGCGCGCAGCGAGATCTTGCCGTCGATGGTGGGCGTGGAGAAGCCCTTCATGCCACGCTCCACCACGAATCCGCGGATGGTGCCGTCCTCGGTCTTGCCCCAGACCACCGCCACGTCGGCGATGGGCGAATTCGAGATCCACATCTTGGAGCCATTGAGCACATAGCCGCCCTGGACCTTGGCGGCCCGCGTCTTCATGCCGCCGGGATCGGATCCCGCATCGGGCTCGGTCAGGCCGAAGCAGCCCACCCATTCGCCGGTGGCCAGCTTCGGCAGGTACTTCTGCTTCTGCGCCTCGCTGCCATAGGCCTCGATCGGGTGCATCACCAGCGAGTTCTGCACGCTCATCGCGGAGCGGTAGCCGGAATCGATCCGTTCCACCTCGCGCGCCACCAGGCCATAGGCCACGTAGCCAAGGCCGGATCCGCCCCATTGTTCGGCGGTCATCACGCCGAGAAAGCCCATCTCGCCCATCTCGGTCATGATGTCGCGGTCGAAGCGCTCGTCGCGGAAGGCCGATTTCACCCGCGGCATCAGCTTGTCCTGGGCGAAATCCCGCGCCGAGTCGCGGATCATGCGTTCCTCGTCGGTCAGCTGGCTTTCGAGGTCGAGAGGGTCTTCCCAGTTGAAATCGGCGGCGGCCATGGACTGCTCCTTGAAAATCGGCCCCTATGAGCAACGCTCCGCGGCGTTTGTCAATTCGTCAGAACGTCGGTCGGGCCTGCATTTAGCGGACAAGTGCCGAGAGCGCCTTGAACTCTGCCGTTCCGGCCTGGCCGAGCAGTTCGAAGACCGCCATTTCCGTGTTGACCACCGAGACCCCGGCCTGCGCCATGCGGGTGATGGCCAGCGCCGCCGACTCCTGTTTCCGTGACGACATGGCATCGGACACCGCGAAGACGCCGAACCCGGCAGTGGCCAAGTCGATGCAGCTCTGCAGCACGCAGACATGGGCCTCGATGCCGGCCACGATCACCAGCGGGCGGCCCTGCTCGTGATGGCGGATGAGGTGGCCCTTGATCGCCGCATCGCGCCAGCACGAGAAGGCGAGCTTCTCGAAGACCGGCGCAGGGCCGATCTCGGCCCTGAGACTCGCGACCGTGTGTCCCAGGCCCTTCGGATACTGCTCCGAGACGGTGACCGGGACGTCCAGCGCCCTGGCTGCCTTGAGCAGGATCAGGCTGCGGGATTCGACCATTGCCTGGTCTGCCATGGCAGGCAGCAGCCGCTCCTGCATGTCGATGAGCAGGAGGCTCGCCTTGCCGCGGTCAAGCAGCATCGGCGAGACCTGCCACCTTGAGGCCGAAGGCATAGACGAAGGCCACTTCCTTCAGCCGGTCGAAGCGGCCCGAGGCGCCGCCATGGCCTGCGCCCATGTTGGTCTTGAGCAGCAGCAGATTGCCGTCGGTCTTCAGTTCACGGAGCTTCGCCACCCATTTGGCCGGTTCCCAGTAGGTCACGCGCGGATCGGTGAGGCCGCCGACCGCGAGGATATGCGGATAGGCCTTGGCCTCCACGCGATCATAGGGCGAGTACGAGGCGATGGTCTCGTAGGCCTGCCTGTCGGCGATCGGATTGCCCCATTCGGGCCATTCGGGCGGCGTCAGCGGCAGTGTGTCGTCGAGCATGGTGGTCAGCACGTCGACGAAGGGCACTTCCGCCACGATGCCGCGGAAGAGATCTGGCGCCATGTTGGCCACCGCGCCCATCAGCATGCCGCCGGCACTGCCGCCCTGCGCCACGATGTTGCCGCGCTGCGTAAAGCCCTGCGCCGCCAGGAATTCGCCGGCCGCGATGAAGTCGCGGAAGGTATTGGTCTTGAGTCCCAGCTTGCCGGTCTTGTACCAGCGCCGGCCTTTCTCCTGCCCGCCGCGGATATGGGCCATGGCATAGATGAAACCGCGATCCACCAGCGACAGGATGTTGCTGTTGAATCCGGCGGGGAGCGAAATGCCATAGGAGCCGTAGCCATAGAGCCACAGCGGTGCCGAGCCGTCGAGCTTCGCCTCCTTGCGGTAGAGCAGGGTGACGGGAATGGCCTCGCCGTCATGGGCCGGGGCCAGCACGCGCCGCGTGACATAGGCCTTGGGGTCGTGCCCGCTGGGGATCTCCTGCATCTTGCGCAGCACCCGCGTGCGGTCGCGCATGTTGTAGTCGAAGACCTGCGAGGGCGTGGTCATCGAGGAATAGGTGAAGCGCAGCACATCCGTGTCGTATTCGCGCATCTCGCCGAAGCCCAGCGAATAGGCCTCCTCGTCGAAGGCGATGGCATGTTCCGCGCCGCTGGCCATGTCGCGCACCACGATGCGCGGCAGCGCATTCTCGCGTTCCATGCGGACCAGCCAGTTCTTCAGCACGATGAAGCCGACGAGGAAGATGCCCGGGCGGTGCGGGATGAGATCGGTCCAGTTCCCGGGGCCAGGGTTCGCGACCGGCGCAGTGACGATCTTGTAGTCTTCCGCGCCGCCGATGTTGGTCTTGATGACGAAGCGATCATTCCAGTGCTCGAGGTCGTACTCGACACCCACCTGACGCGGCGCGATGAGCCTCGGGTCCGCCTCGGGCGCCTTCGCATCGATGATGCGGATCTCGGAGGTGTCGTGGTCATGCACGTCGATGACGATGTAGGCTTCCGAATTGGTCTTGCCCACGCCGGTGAACATCCCTGTGTCCCGTTCCTCGTAGACCAGTAGGTCCGCATCCTGCGCCGTTCCCAGCCTGTGCCGGAAGGTCTTCAGCGGGCGGTGGTTCTCGTCCTGCAGCGTGTAGAAGAAGGTCTTGCCGTCCGCCGCCCAGGTGGCGCCGCCTGCAGTGTTCTGCAGCAGATCCGGCAGGTCGGACCCCGCCGCCACGTCGCGCACCTTGAGTTCGTAGAACTCCGAGCCGTTGCCGTCGAAGGACCAGGCGGCCAGCCGCTGGTCGGGCGACATGGCGATGCCGCCGAAACGGAAGTACTCCCGGCCCTTGGCCAGCGCATTGCCGTCGAGGATCATCTGCTCGGGGCCGGTCAGATCGCGCGCTTTGCGGAGGTAGCGCGGATGCTGCCCGCCGGTGACGAAGGACGAATAGTAGGACCATGGCCCATCGGGCGCGGGAACGGAGGAGTCGTCCTCCTTGATGCGTCCCTTCATCTCGGCGAAGAGCTTCTCCTGCAGCGCCGCCGTATCGGCCATGATGGCCTCGTGGTAGGCGTTCTCGCCCTCAAGGAAAGCGCGGATCTTCGACGGCAGCACCGCGGGGTCCTGCATGACCTGCTGCCAGTTCTCGGCCTTCAGCCAATGATAGTCGTCGCGCTTCTCATGGCCATGCCAGGTTTCGACGCGCGGCTGCTTCTCCGCCCGCGGCGGCATGGGAATGGCTTTCGTCATGATGTCAGTCCTTGTCTGGCCGGAAGCCGAGCGATACGCCATTGATGCAGTAACGCAAGCCTGTGGGCTTGGGCCCGTCCGGGAAGACATGGCCGAGGTGCCCGCCGCAGTCGGCGCAGTGAACCTCCGTCCGCCGCATGAACCAGGACCGGTCCTCTGTGGTTCCCACCGCGTCACCGCTCGCAGGTTGAAAGAAGCTTGGCCAGCCGGTGCCCGACTCGAATTTGGCGTCCGAGGCAAAAAGCTCTTTCCCGCAGCCGGCGCAGGTGAACATGCCGGCTCGCTGTTCGTCGTTCAGCGGGCTGGTGAAGGCCCGCTCGGTTCCGTGCTCGCGCAGCACGCGATAGGCCTCGGGCGACAGGCTCTTGCGCCAGTCGGCATCCGTCTTGTCGATCTTGGTGGTCATTCTTCAGGTCTCCGGACTGCGCCTAAGATGGGCGATGGGGTCGGCAAAGTGAAGGCACAGGACCTCACGCTTTCGTGCGCCGTTAAGCGGCCATTTACCATGTTCCCAGCGCAAGGGCCGTGAAATGAGGCATTTCGGCTGGATTTAAGCATCTTTAGAGGCTTCCCGGTTTTAGCTGGCATTGGTGGAGAATACTGTTGCACAGCCTTTTGCCAGTTGAGGCGGAGGCGCCCAGGGGCGCTGATCCGCGGGAAGTGACGGATTCGGCGAACCCGGCCGTGGGATCGCGCCCGCACGGCCGCATCTCCGCGGGCCACTTTCGCCAGCTGACCGCCAAGCTCAAGCGCCGGGAGTCCGAACCACCCATATTTGCCGCCCTCAGGGCTGGTGAAATCGCCATTCCCGACTTGCTCGAACCGTCAGCCGAAGCGCCGGCAGTTCCGGTTGAGGATGAAATCGCTGCAGCGCCGCCCGAGGTGGATATCGCCGCCCCGGCCGACGCCGACATTGTCGTACCGGACATGCTGGATCTCGCACCGGTCCCGGAAATGGAAGCCAGGCTTCCCGAGCACGCTGCTGATACGCCGGAACCCCCGGTGGAACCGGCTTCCTTTTCCCTGCCGCAGTTCCCCGAAATTCCCCATTTCCGGCCCGACCAGCCAGCATTCCCCGCCTTTGAACCCACCCAGGTTTTTGCCCAGCCGGAGCCACCGGTGGAGGCCGTCGCCACCGACCTCCGCGACGAACCGGATCCCTTTGGCCGTGTCGAAGACGATGTGGTCATTGAGGAAGCGGCGCAATCAGAGCAACCTGAAGCGGCGTATGCCGACGCGCCGGTGCAGGTCGAGGCGGCTGAGGTCGTGGCGGAAGACCCCTCCGAGGCGATCTTCCCGCCGCTGGTCGAATCCCCAGCCGGACCAGAGCCGGCGCTTGAGGCGATTGCCGAAGAGGTGCTGCAACCCGTGGCCGGCGACGCCGTTCACGAGCCCGCCGCGGAAGCTGCCGTCGCACCCGAAGAGGTGATCGAAGAACTGCCGCCGCCCGTCCCTGAGCCGGTGGCGCCCAGGCCCG
>JBGSNJ010000546.1:0-4909 GCA_041739715.1 Aestuariivirga sp. | reverse complement strand
ATAGCCGCAATTGTAGAAGGGGCCGTTCCAGCAGCCATTGCCCACGCCGACGCCGATGAATACATCGGTTCCGGCCGAGGCAGGGGTTGATGCTGCGGACAGCGGCAGGAACAGGGAGAGGGCAAGTGCCCCCGCGGCCGCCATTTTCTTGAATTCCATCTTGGTCTCCTCACAATGGCCCCCCGGCCATCTGAGGAGGAGTATGGCACAGTCTCGCTGAACGATGATCGACAGGCCCGTTCATCCGGCGTTCAGCATCGCGGCAAACACGTAGCACCAGGGGCACCGTCTGGCGCCCCTGGCACAAGCTGATGCGGGATCAGGCCTTGTAGACTTTGGTGATCTGCCCCTTGCCGTTGGTGACGACAATCCACTTCTCGCCCTTCTTCCAAGCGGTGAACTTGTAGTGCGGCAGGCTGCAGTCGAACGGCTTCACCTTGTGAAAGCCCTTGTTGTCGACGATGTTCGCGACGGTGCCGCAGCTGTAGTGCTTCTTCTTGTAGACCGGGTAGACGTCGTCGCCATAGTAGTCGGGGTAGTAGCCCGGATAATAGCCAGGATAGAAACCGGCGCCGACATCAACGCCGACGCCAATGTTGACGTCCCAGTCGGCCCTGGCTTCATCGGCCGGCAGGGCGAGCGGCATGGTGGTGGCGAGGGTGGCGGCGGCAATCAGGGACTTGGCGATCATTGTGGTGCTCCTTTGGGGTCCTGGTTCGGATGACCTCAGTGGTCATCGTTGAGGTAACCCTAGTCCCCCCGGTCTGAACGGCGTCAGAAAGTGGCGTTCATCCGGCGTTCACCTGAAAATGCGGGCGGGGGCTTGAACGCCGTGCGGGCAGACCTATCTCTGGAGCATCCGGCCGCCGCGTATGCGGGACCGGATGAACTGCTAAACCGCCCAGCCGTCATGGTGGGCAAGAAAAAAGTGACATTGCTCAAGGAGAGTGTGACCATGTTTGACCTGACCCCCCTTTACCGTTCCTCCGTCGGTTTCGACCGCCTCGCCGGCATGCTTGACGAAGCCGCGTCCTTCGAGACTCCGTCCTATCCCCCCTACAATATCGAGCGCTTGTCGGAGAACGCCTACCGCATCACCATGGCGGTCGCCGGCTTCACCCCATCCGATATCGCCATCGAGACCAAGGGTAACGCCCTGACCGTTTCCGGCAAGAAGACCGAGAAGGTCGAACCCAAGACCGAGTTCCTGCACCAGGGCATCGCCTCGCGCGCCTTCGAGCGCCGCTTCCAGCTGGCCGACCATGTCGAGGTCACCGGTGCGGACCTTGAGAACGGCCTGCTTCACATCTCGCTCAAGCGCGAGATCCCCGAAGCCATGAAGCCCCGGACCATTCCCGTGGGAACCGGTTCGGGCAGCCAGGTGATCGAAGCCAAGAAGGCGGCCTGATTTCCCTGTAAGTTGGTTTGAGTAAGAGGGCGCCCGGCAACGGGCGCCCTTTGTCGTTCAGCCCTTTGCCAGAGCCACGAATCGCTCGACATCGGTTTCCGGCGTTGCGAAGGACAGGACGAAGCGAACGAAGATCTCATCTGCCCCGATGGCATTGCCGAGGCTGTCGGGCATCCAGTCATAGAATCTCGCGCCGTTCGCCAGCAGCCTGTCGTTCAGCTTGCGGGGAATAATGGCGAAGACCTCGTTGGCCTCGACGGGATTGGGGATGCGCACCGCATTCACCTGCGCGAGGCCCGCCGCCAGTTTCTGCGCCAGCGCGTTGGCGCGCCGTGCGTTTTCCAGCCACAGGCCGTTCTCCAGATAGGCCACCATCTGGGCGCCGAGATAGCGGCTCTTCGAGATGAGCTGACCGGCGCGCATGCGGCGATAGGCGAAGTCCTCGGCCAAAGCCAGATCGAAGAACACCACGGCCTCCAGCATCATGGCGCCGTTCTTGGTGGCGCCGAATGACATGACGTCGACGCCCGATTTCCATGTCACCTCGGCGGGCGATACTCCAAGTCCCGCCACGGCATTGGCAAAGCGCGCGCCGTCCATGTGCAGCTTCATGCCGCGCGGGCGGATGAGGTCGGAGATCGCCTTTACCTCCGAAGGCCTGTAGACCGTTCCAAGCTCGGTGGCATTGGTGATCGAAACGCCCCTCGGCTTGGGGTCATGCTCGCCGCGGATGAACCCCTTCAGCGTCTTTTCGATCAGCGCCGGCGTGATCTTGCCGCCCGCGCCATGCAGGCCCAGGATCTTGGCGCCGCCGGTGAAGAACTCCGGCGAATTGCATTCGTCGCAGGAGATATGCGCCTCGGCGTGACACAGGATAGCGCCATAACCGGGGGTGATGGCGGAGAGCGCCAGCCCGTTTGCCGCCGTGCCGGTGGTCACCAGGAAGGCGCGGACCTCCGTCTCGAAGACGTCCGAGAGCATGGTCTCCGCGCGTTTCGACAGATCGTCGCCGGCATAGGAAGCGGCCGTGCCGTCGTTGACGCGGGTGAGGGCCTCCATGATGCGGGGGTGGACGCCGTAGACATTGTCGGATGCGAAATTCATGTGGCCGCGCTCACCAATTCGCCGCCGGGGGTTCAGGTATGGCATTGCCGGTGCCCAGCACCTGCTGGTCGAAGTCGATGATGGACCCGGTCATCAGCCCCGATTCATCGCTCGACAGATAGCCCACCGCCCGCGCCACCTCGGCGGGTTTGAGCAGGCGTCCGAAGGGCCGCGCGGCTTCGGCGTTCTTGAGCCAGCCGTCGGCGGCGTCATGATAGGTCTTCATGATGCGATCCTCGCCGGGCGTATCCATCCAGCCGATGTTCAAGCCATTGACGCGGATGTGGTAGCGCATGACGCTGAAGGCCACGTTTCGTGTCAGGACCGCAAGCGCGCCCTTCGAGCCGCAATAGGCGGTGATGAAATCCTGCCCGCCATGGCCAGACATGGACAGGATGTTGACGATGGTGCCCTTGCTCTTCGACTTCTTCATCAAGTGCAGCGCATCCTGCATCAGAAAGAAGGGCGCCTTCACGTTGACATCGAAGATCTCGTCATATCGCTCGGGGGTCGTGTCCCAGATCGAGCCGCGGTCGGTAAGGGCCGCGGCATTGACCAGTGCGTCGATGCGGCCGAACTCCTTGTCGCATGCGGAGACGACCTTTCGCACTTCGGCCAACCGGCCAAGGTCGGCCTGCACGAAGACCGTCTTCACGCCCTTGGCCTCGAGACTGGCCTTCACCTTCGCCCCGCGCGCCGCATTGCGGCCGCAGATCACCAGCCCCTTCACGCCACGATCGGCGAAGAGGTTGCAGATGGCTTCGCCAAGCCCTTGGGTTGATCCGGTGACGGCGGCGATCTTGCCGTCCATGGAGAGGTTCTTGAATGTGTCGCCATCTGTCATGAGTCATCCCCCTTCGGTGATCCGAGATCTTGATTGTCGGGTATTAGTGGCATGCGTCTGAATACCATTCCAGGCATCGGCAAGACCTTCGAACGTGACTTTGCACGCATCGGCATTCTCGACGTCGCGCAGCTGCGTGGCGCCGATCCCGACGCCCTGTACGCGCGTCTGGTGCAGGCCAATGCTGATGAGGGCCACAGGACAAGCAGGAATTACCTTTATGTGATCCGCATGGCTGTCTATTTCGCGGACGGCGGACGAGAGGCGGTCAAGCTAAAGTGGTCTGCCTGGACTGACAAGGCCACAAAACGCTGCTGAGTTCCGGGCTCAGCCGACCTTCACGGGCTTGCCGCTTGACCAGGACTCGGTTGCGGCATCGGCCAGCTTCTGCGCCTGAAGTCCGTCATGACCGTTGGGTCGCGCCGACACGCCCTTGGCCATGCCGTCGATGAAGGCCAGCACCTCGTTGGCATAGGCCTGGCCATAGCGCTCTGTGAAAAAGTTGAGAATGGGGTCACCCTGGAAACCGTCGGCATTTGCAAGTTCGACCGTCGTGTTGTGCACGTTGCCGGCACGCAGCATGCCCTTCGAGCCATGCACCTCGATACGCTGGTCATATCCGTAGGTCGCACGGCGCGAATTGGTGATAACGGCAATCTTGCCTGACGCGGTCTGCATGTGTACCGCGGCGGTATCGACGTCGCCCGCGGCGCCGATGGCCTTGTCGACGAGCGCGGAACCCAGCGCGTGAACGGTCACGAATTCCTCGCCCACCAGGAAGCGCGCAAGATCGAAGTCGTGGATCATCATGTCGCGGAACAATCCGCCTGAGCCCTTCACATAGTCGGCCGGCGGCGGCGCCGGATCGCGGCTTATGATGGTCGCCAGTTCGAGATTGCCGATGGCGCCAGCGTGGAGCCGCTGGGCGAGCGCCGCGAAATTGGGGTCGAACCGGCGGTTGAAGCCGATCATCAGGTTCGACTTGTTCTTCTCGACCACCTTGAGGCAGGCGAGGATGCGCTCGACCGAGAGGCTCACGGGCTTCTCGCAGAGAATGGCCTTGCCGGCACTGGATGCCGCTTCGATCAGGTCAGCATGGGTGCCGGTCGGCGTGGCGATCAGCACCGCGTCCACGTCCTTCGCCTTGATGATGTCCTCGACCGATGCGACCTTGGCGCCGACCTCCGCTGCAAGGCTTGCTGCGGCCTCCGGCATGGCGTCGGCCAGATAGGCGACGGTTGCCTGTTTCGATGCGGCGATGGTGCGGGCATGGACCTTGCCGATCCGTCCGGCGCCCAGGACTCCAAATCTGATCATCTTGCTCTCCCATGTGACGGCTGGCCCTGCAGGGGGGCGACCGGGTCCTTGTGTCTGGTTTAGATCGCGCGTTTCATGCGTTCAACGCCGCGGTTTCAAGCGCGGGCGATCATCTCGGCCTTCTTGACGAGGACCTCGGCCTGCCGGATCGAGGCATAGTCGATGAGGCGGCCGTCGAGCGAGACGGCGCCCTTGCCCTGGGCCTCGGCCTCCTTCATGGCCGCGATGATGCGGCG
>JBGSNJ010000497.1:0-4411 GCA_041739715.1 Aestuariivirga sp. | reverse complement strand
GATGAAGTCCCTGTATTCGGGAATGCGGTCCCAGTTGCAATAGTCGCCGACGAAGCGTCCGGCGCCATCCTTGCCTTGGTAGATCTTCACGTCGGCCGATGGCGCGGCAAGGTTGCGGGCGATGCCTGCCTGCAACGTCCGTACCCAGGCCCCGAAGACGCCGCGCAGGACGCAGGCCCCGTCGGAACGGAAGGATTCGATGGTATCCGGAGGGGGGTTTGCGGCCATTGCAGTCTATCCTTGTTTCCGCGGAGTCTGCCAGCGGAGGGCCGCGAGGTAAATTGCTTCCTTCACGGGGTGCGCATGCGAGATTTTGATTGGCCTGACAAAACGTGCTTAGGTGGGTTTACGCCCAGGGGGGCGTACGTAAACTCAGGGAGTGAAACATGAGATTCAACAAAACGCTCGTCGCGGCGCTTTTGGCATCCTCGATGCTGGCGGCCGGCGCGGCCCAGGCGAAATCGCTGGTCTATTGCTCGGAAGGTTCGCCAGAGAACTTTAGCCCTTCGATGAACACCACGGGTACCAGTTTCGATGCGGCCCGTCCGGTCTACAACCGTCTCGTCCAGTTCGAACCCGGCGGCACCAGTGTGGTTCCGGCACTCGCGGAGAGCTGGACCATCTCGGAAGATGGCAAGACGCTCACCTTCAAGCTGCGTCCCGGCGTGAAGTTCCACTCCGGTGTGAACGGCTTCACCCCGACCCGCGATCTCACCGCCGAGGACGTGATCTGGTCCTTCGGCCGCATGTGGAACCCGGAACATCCTTACGCAAAGGTGTCGGGCGGCTCCTATGACTACTTCAACGACATGAGCATGCCCGATCTGCTCGAGTCGATCGAGAAGGGCGGCGACGATCTCACCGTCGTGATCAAGCTGAAGAAGCCCAACGCGCCGATCCTGGCCAACCTGGCCATGGATTTCGCCACTATTCACTCGGCTGAATACGCCGACTTCCTCACCAAGAAGGGCGCGCCCGAAGAGTTCGACCAGATCCCGGTCGGTACCGGCTCCTTCTCCTTCGTGGCCTACCAGAAGGACGCAGTCATCCGCTTCAAGGCCTTCGACGGCTGGGCCGGCAAGCCGAAGATCGATGATCTGGTCTATGCCATCACGCCGGACCCGACCGCGCGCTATGCCAAGCTCAAGGCCAATGAGTGCCAGGTGATGATCGCGCCGAACCCCGCCGATCTCGAGGCCATGAGCAAGGATGCCGACATCAACCTCATGTCGCAGGCCGGCCTCAATATCGGCTATCTTGCGATGAACGCCCAGAAGCCGCCCTTCGACAAGCCCGAGGTCCGCAAGGCGATCGCCATGGCCATCGACCGCGGTGCGATCCTCAAGGAAGTCTACCAGGGTGCCGGCCAGCAGGCCAAGAACCCGATCCCGCCGACCATGTGGTCCTATGACGAAGCCACCGTCGACATTCCCTTTGACCCGGACAAGGCCAAGGAGATGCTGAAGGCGGCAGGCGTGGAGAACCTCAAGACCGACATCTGGTGGATGCCGGTGCAGCGCCCGTACAATCCGAATGCCAAGCGCATGGCGGAAATGATGCAGGCGGACCTCGCCAAGGTCGGTATCGACGCAACGTTGGTGTCCTACGAGTGGGGCGAGTACCGCAAGCGTCTGCAGGCGGGCGAGCACCAGATGGGCCTGCTTGGCTGGACCGGCGACAACGGCGACCCGGATAACTTCCTCGCGGTGCTGCTGGGCTGCAATGCCGAGGGCAAGCCGAACGGCAACAACATTCCGAAGTGGTGCAATGGCCGCTTCCAGGAAGTCGTGAACAAGGCCGCCGAGATCTCCGACAAGGACGAGCGCACCAAGCTCTATGTCGAAGCGCAGCAGATCGTGGCGGCCGAAGTGCCGTGGCTCAACGTGGCCCACTCCACCGTTTTCGAACCCGTGCGCAAGGAAGTCCAGGGCTACAAGATCAGCCCCTTCGGCTCGCATGAGTTCCAGAACGTCGACATCGCCGAGTAATCACCGGCAGTCAGGGAAGCGGGCCTGCGGGCCCGCTTCCTTCCTCACGGACGAAACATCCTGATGTTCCGATTTCTCCTGAAGCGTCTGCTCCTCACGCTGCCGACGTTTTTCGCTCTCATGTTCGTGACCTTCATCATGATCCGCCTGGTTCCGGGCGATCCGATCGAAGTGCGGCGCGGCGAGCGCGGAATCTCGCCCGAGAGGCTGGCGGAACTGCGCCACGAGATGGGCCTCGACCAGCCGATCTGGAAACAGTTCTTCGACTATGTCTGGGGCATCCTGCACGGCGACTTCGGTACCTCGATCATTTCCAAGACGCCCATCTTGCACGAGTTCTTCACGCTGTTTCCGGCCACGCTGGAACTCAGCATCTGCGCCATGATCTTCGCCGTGGGCCTGGGGGTTCCGGCCGGCGTGATCGCCGCCTCGCGGCGTGGCGGCATCTATGACCAGGGCCTGATGTTCACGGCGCTGGCCGGCTACTCCATGCCCATCTTCTGGTGGGGCCTGATACTCATTCTCGTCATGTCAAACACGTTGGGCCTCACGCCGGTGTCGGGCCGCGTCGACCTGATCAAGTACTACTATGAACCGGTCACCGGCTTCATGCTGATCGACAGCCTGCTGTCCGGACAGAAGGGCGCGTTCTGGGATGCGGTGCATCACCTGATCCTGCCCACCATCGTGCTGGGCACCGTGCCGCTGGCGGTCATTGCCCGCATGACGCGCTCGTCCATGCTGGAAGTCCTCGAAGAGGACTACGTCCGCACCGCCCGCGCCAAGGGTCTCTCGTCATCGCGCGTCATCGGCGTGCATGCCCTGCGCAACGCGCTGATTCCGGTGGTGACGGTCTTCGGCCTGCAGGTGGGCGGTCTCATGGCCGGAGCGGTCCTGACCGAAACCATCTTCTCCTGGCCCGGCGTCGGCAAATGGCTGGTCGAGTCGATCAGCCGCCGCGACTATCCGGCCCTGCAGGGTGGCATCCTTCTGATCTCGACCATCGTGATCCTCATCAATCTCTGCATCGACCTGCTTTATGGCCTCATCAATCCCAGGATCCGCCATGCCAAGTGATGCCGCACTCAAGGCACCGACCGCGCCACCAGGACCTTTCACGGCCTTCTGGCGGGCCTTCCGCGAGAACCGCGGCGCGGTGATCGGCCTCGCCATCATCAGCATCATCTTCTTCGTCGCGATCTTCGCCAATGTCCTGGCACCGCATGATCCGCTCGAACAGTATCGCGGCTTCACCCGGCTGCCGCCCATCGGTATGGAGGGCAGCGATCCGCGCTTCCTGCTCGGCACCGACGCGCTGGGCCGCGACCTGCTCTCGCGCCTGATGTATGGCGCGCGCGTCTCGCTCTTCATCGGCCTCTCGGTCATGGTCGTCTCGATGGCAGTGGGAATTGCACTTGGCCTGACCTCTGCCTTCTTCGGCGGAATCGTGGACGTGATCATCATCCGCATCATGGACTTGATCATGGCCATCCCGTCGCTGGTGCTGGCCATCCTCATCGTGGCCATCATCGGCCCCAATCTTACCAACACGATCATCGCCGTCACCATCGTCGGCCTGCCGCGCTACGTGCGCCTGGTGCGGGCCTCGGCGCTGACCGAACTGACCAAGGACTATGTCACGGCCGCCAAGGTGTCGGGCGTGCGCAAGTTCCGGCTGATGACCGTGACGGTGCTGCCCAATTGCCTCGCACCGCTCATCGTGCAGGCAGCGCTTGGCATGTCGGATGCCATTCTCGAGGCGGCGGGCCTCGGCTTCCTCTGTCTCGGCGCCCAGCCGCCGACGCCGGAATGGGGTGCCATGCTGGCCGACTCGCGCGACCTCATGCTGCAGGCGCCCTGGGTGATGGCGGCGCCGGGCCTTGCCATTCTGACCACCGTGCTGTCGATCAACCTGATGGGCGACGGGTTGCGGGATGCGCTCGATCCGCGCCTGCGGAGGAGCTGAGCCATGGCTATGCTCGAGATCGAGAACCTCACCGTCGAGTTCAAGACCGGCTCAGGCCTGTTCCGCGCGGTGGACGGCGTGTCGCTGATCATCGACGCCGGCGAGGTGCTGGCCATCGTGGGCGAATCCGGATCCGGCAAGTCGGTGTCGATGCTGGCGGTCATGGGGCTGCTGCCCTGGACCGCCAAGGTCACTGCCGACCGCATGGCCTTCGAGGGCCATGACCTGCTGAACATGTCGGCCAATGACCGGCGCCGGATCATCGGCAAGGACATCGCCATGATCTTCCAGGAGCCCATGACGAGTCTCAACCCGTGCTTCACGGTGGGCTACCAGATCACCGAGGCGCTCAAGACGCATCTCGATATGGACAAGGCGGCGCGGCGCCGGCGGGCCGTCGAGCTGCTCGAATTCGTTGGCATTCCGGCGCCGGAGCAGCGGCTCCCGTCCTACCCGC
>JBGSNJ010000447.1:0-2153 GCA_041739715.1 Aestuariivirga sp. | reverse complement strand
ATCTTGATCGCGAGCGCCGTGCCGAGGACGAGCCCCGCGTCCTCGCCCGCGATCTCCCAGGCGAGGAGCCCGAGCGCGACGGTGGCAAGCCCCGTGCCGATCAGCGCGATGACCTGGGCCGCGAAGAGGTGGCGGTAGGTGCGGTTTGCGAGGACGCCGAGCATCGCTTTCAGAGAAGCTTCGCGAGCGCGCGCAGTTCCGCGAGATCGGCCTCGCCGCCCGTAAGGCAATGGTCGATATGGTCGTGGATCAGGGTGCGCTTCGCCGCCGAGACCGCCTTCTCCACCGCCTGCATCTGCACGGCGATGTCGGCGCAGGGCGCGCCCGCCTCGATCATGCCGATCACATGACGCAAATGCCCGTCGGCGCGTTTCAGCCGCTTGACGAGGCCGGGGTGGGTTGCGTGCACATCGGGCTTTGGCATAATGGGTACGGTATCCCCCTCTCGGGGATAGAACAAGACGGCACCTCGATGTGCCGCTGGCAGCGAGCAGTGAGGCAGGACGGGCCGTGAGATCCGTGCGCGAATCCGGAAAGGCGGCGTTCATCGCGCTTCTGTGCCTGTCGCTCGCGCTCTGGTCGCTCCTGCCGAGCAGCTCTCACGCCCCGATGGCTTTCGAGATCCTCCATGAGCACCTCGAGGAGATCGCCGCGCACGGTCATTCCCATGGCATGGAGGACGACCTCTACTGGGCGCTGCACGGGCACAGCCACGACGTCGCCGACCATGACCACGGCCAGGCGCTGCTGGCGATCGGCGACGGCGCGAACTCACCTGCTGCCTTCAGCGATGTCTGGCGGCTCCGATCCTCGCCGGATAAAGCGTCCCGAATCTTCCGGATCGAGCGACCTCCGCGCGCCTGATCCTCACCGCTCGAAGGCGGCATTTCCCCAAATCGAACAGCTTTACTGCGGAGATCTGTCCATGACTCGCATATCACGAGGATGGAGCCGTCCGGGCCCATGCACGGCCCGACGGCTCGCGTTCTTACTCACGGCGCTTGCGCTCTATGCCTCCAGCGTCGCGCAGGCTCTGGCCCACAACGTCACGCCGGGTGACGCGGGCTATATCCAGGAGATCTGGGGGGTGCACATCATCCCCTTCATCTACCTCGGCGCCAAGCACATGGTGACCGGCTACGACCACATCCTGTTCCTGCTCGGCGTCGTGTTCTTCCTCTACAGGATGAAGGACGTGGCCGTGTACGGCAGCATCTTCGCCGTCGGCCATTCGGTGACGATGCTCCTTGGCGTCTGGTATGGCTGGGGCATCAACGCCTACATCATCGACGCGATCATCGGCCTGTCGGTGGTCTACAAGGCGCTCGACAACCTCGGGGCCTACCAGAAATGGTTCGGTTTCCAGCCCAACACGAAGGCCGCGACGCTGATCTTCGGCCTGTTCCACGGAACGGGTCTGGCCACCAAGATCCTCGAATATCAGATCGCGGAGGATGGTTTGCTGGCCAATCTTCTGGCCTTCAACGTCGGCGTCGAGATCGGCCAGCTTCTGGCCCTTGCGGTCATCCTGATCGTCATGGGCTACTGGCGGCGCAGCCCCAACTTCATGCGGCAGGCCACTGTCGCCAACATCATCATGATCGTCCTTGGCGTGATCCTGACCGGCCAGCAGATTGCCGGTTACCTCGCCTCGGCCTGACAGAGTGGAGAGACACATGTACAACGCACCCCAACCCCGCCCCGAGGATCTGCCGAGCAAGGCGCAGCTCTTTCGCTCCTCGGTCATGGCGGCCCTCGGCGCCATGGCGATCCTCGTCGCCGTCTACCTGCCTGCCGAACATGCCATCGACCCCACCGGCGTGGGCCGCGTCCTCGGCCTGACCGAGATGGGCGAGATCAAGCGCCAACTGGCCGAAGAGGCGGCGGAGGACGCGGCTCTCCACGGTGATCAGTCCTCGAGCCTGATGGACGACGTCTTCGGCCTGTTCGTCGGCGCGGCCCACGCGCAGGAAGCCTGGACCGACACGGTCACTTTCACGCTGGAGCCCGGCGCCACCGCGGAGATCAAGCTGGTGATGGCCGCGGGCGATGTGGCCCAATATGCCTGGATCGCCGAGGGCGGGCGGATCAACTTCGATCTGCACGCCCATGGCGACGGCCAGTCGATCGACTACGCCCGCGGTCGCGGCGAG
>JBGSNJ010000445.1:0-5056 GCA_041739715.1 Aestuariivirga sp. | reverse complement strand
GGGGGTTCGGTCAGCCGCGGCGGCGCGCCTGCCGGCCGAGCCATCGCCGCCCAGCCCGCCGGCACCATAAATGGGCGCATGCGCGTCACTGAACAGGGTGAGGTGGTCTCGTCCAAGTTCGCAAACCGGGGAACGGCTCAGCACAATCTCGAGGTTCTGGCCGCCAGCGTGTTTGTTCACACGTTGAAGTCCATCGACGAAGCGGAGCTCAAGGTTGTTGCCGAACATCAAGAGGCTGTCGAGTGGATTGCCGGTGCTTCCTTCCGCCACTACCGGAAGCTCGCCGAAGACCCCGCTCTGCTGGCCTATTTCCATCAGGCTTCGCCGGTGGAGGAACTGGCCAATCTCAAGCTCGGCTCCCGTCCGGCGCGGCGTTTCGGCGCCAAGGGCATTGGCGATCTGCGGGCCATTCCGTGGGTCTTTGCCTGGAGTCAGAACCGGCATCTGCTGACCGGCTGGTACGGCCTCGGATACGCCTTCGACGATTTTCTTGTTCCGAGAGGCGGCGAAGGACTGAAGCTGTTGCGTGAGATGTACAACCGGTCGCGCGGTTTCCGTCTCGCCGTCGATGAAGTCGAGAAGTCACTTTACCTTGCCGATATGTCGGTTGCCGAGCAGTATGCAGAGCTTGTCGAGGACAGAACGGCCGCTGAACGGCTCTTCGCCCTGATAAAGCATGAACATCAGAGAACGAGCCGCGCGATTCTTGAACTGACGGGCGAATCCAAACTCTGTGAGCGTTTCGAGGGGCTGCTGCGCCGGTTTGAACGCGTGCGCCCGATGGTCGATCAGGCCAACCGCTGGCAGGTCGAGCTGCTGCGCGATACCCGCCACAATGGTGGCGGCGAGAAGCTGATGATGCCCTTGCTGATGACCATGAACTGCGTCGCAGCGGGCCTGGGATGGACAGGGTAGGGGGGCGAATGGGGGCCTAAATGGCAGCGCAACGAGGGGCTTGCCCAACTGCTCCGATTTCGGTTTATGTTTCAGCGATGGTTACAAGAACAGGGAGTTGTAGAACCATGAACATCACGAAGAGAATTCTGCTTGCGGCCGCTGCGGCCATCGCCCTTGCCGGACCCGCCGCCGCAGCCGACATGATCGGCAACTGCGAGCTGTCGGGCGCCAAGGGCTCGATCCCGATCGAGAATCCTGCGAAGGCCGGCCAGTTGACTGTGGAGGTGTCTCTGCCTGCGCCGATCTGGTGGAATGGTGATACGCCCGAAGCCATCAAGGACGGCATGGAATACTGCATGGCCGCAGAAATCGCCTGGCGCGCCGGATATGACAAGCTGGAGATCGTCAATGTCGGATGGGACGCCCTGATCGCCGGGCAAACCGCCGATTTCGATCTGGCCATGTCGCAGATCTCGATCACCGAAGATCGCAAGAAGGTGCACGATTTCTCGGTCCCATACTTCAACTCCGATATCGGTGTGTTGGCGCGGACGGACGCGCCGGTTGACGAAAAGACGATCAAGTCGGCCAAGGTTGGCGTCCAGCAGGCCACCACGGGCGCGGCATTCGCACAGGGTACGCTCGGCCTGACCGACGTGCAGGTTTACCCGGATCAGGGCGACATGTTCACTGCACTCCGTGCCGGCCAGATCGATGCAGCGATGACGGATACGTCGATCGTGCTTGCCGAGGAAGTGGCCAATCCGGGCAAGGTGGCTGTGATCGGTCAGTACAAGACCGGCGAGACCTATGGTGCAATCTACCCGAAAGGCAATCCGAACAACGCAACGCTCGACAAGATCATCCAGTCGATGATCGATGACGGCACCGTTGCCAAGCTTGGTGCCAAGTATCTGGCCGCGGCCTGGGGCAAGGACCCGGCGACGGTTCCCTACTTCAATCCGTAACGAACAGGGCCCTTTCCGCATGCAGCGGAGAGGGCCACCGTTCCTGTGACGTCCACTCAAGCGCCATCAATACCTCCGCGCGCAGACGGTCTGGCCATCGCCGCCATTCTGTTCGCGCTGTTCTGTGTGCTTGCGGCCTTCGGCGCGACAGGTCTGATCCGCGGCGCGCTTGAGCATCTCGGTGCTTATTCAGGCGCCTGGCAGATCCTGTTCTGGACCGTCATCGCCGCCGTGGCGCTGCTGTTCTGGCCAGCGCTCCGCGCACTGAAGCTGGCGCGCAGCGCCAATGCTGCCGTCGCTGGCGGCGATATCGTGTCAGCGCGAATCGATGGGGCAGCCTCGCGCGAGTTGGGCTGGATCACCTTCGGCTGGGGTGCGTTCGCGCTCATTGCCCTGGGCTTCTTCAGCTTCATCATGATGAACGATGCTGCTGTCGGAAAGACGTTTTTCTATCTGCCCCTGATGCAGGAAAAGTGGTGGCAGGTCACCAAGCAGTTCTTCATCAACAACATTTTCATCTTCGTGGTTGCCGAGATCCTTGTTCTTGTCTGGGGGCTGATCGTCGCGCTGGCCCGGCTGATGCCGGGGCCCGCGGGGCAACCGATCCGCGCATTGGCCATCCTGTACTGCGACATCTTCCGCGGGCTTCCGGCGATCGTGACGCTCTACCTGATCGGCTTCGGCATTCCGACATCCGGCCTGCCCGAACTTATCGTTCCGCACATTGTCGGTCTCTTTGTCGATCTGGAGTCCATGTCGGTGGCGGAGGCGCGGGCGGCGACCCGCATTCCGGTGACCTGGTGGTGCATCCTGGCTCTCACCCTCACCTATGGCGCCTATGTCGCGGAGGTCTATCGGGCCGGCATCGAGAGCATTCACTGGAGCCAGATCTCGGCCGCGCGCTCGCTGGGGCTGTCCTACATGCAGACCATGCGCTATGTCGTGGTTCCGCAGGCCGTACGGCGCATCATGGCGCCGCTGCTCAACGACTTTATCGGATTGCAGAAGGATACGGCCCTCGTGCAGGTCGTCGGCGTGATCGACGCCTTCAACCAGTCGCGCATCATTGCCGCCAATGCCTTCAACCTCTCGGCGGTGACGATCGTTGCAATCCTGTTTGTACTGATCACCATTCCGCAGGCCCGCTTTGTGGACCGCCTGATCGAGCGCGACAATGCGCGCATGCGGGCGGGGGGCTGAGATGGCCTTTCTCGAGATTCGCAATGTCGAGAAGGAGTTTGGCCCCATCAAGGTGCTGCGCGGCGTGAACATGGAGGTCAACGAGCACCAGGTGGTCTGCCTGATCGGACCCTCCGGATGCGGAAAGTCCACCCTGCTGCGCTGCATCAACGGACTGGAAAAGATCCAGGGCGGGGAAATCCGCCTCATGGACGACCGCGTCTCTGGGCCCGGCGTGGATCTCAACCGGCTGCGGCAGAACGTGGGGATCGTCTTCCAGAGTTTCAACCTCTTCCCGCACATGAGCGTGATCGAGAACGTGACGCTTGCGCCGATCAAGGTGCTGGGCCTGAACCGAAGCGAAGCCGAGGACCGCGCCATGGTGCTGCTGAAGCGCATCGGGCTGGAGGCCAAGGCGGTGGAGTATCCCGACCGCCTCTCGGGCGGGCAGCAGCAGCGCGTGGCCATCGTCCGGGCGCTGGCGATGGAGCCCAAGGTGATGCTGCTCGACGAGATTACCTCGGCACTGGACCCCGAGCTCGTCTCCGAGGTCCTCAACATCGTGCGCGACCTCGCCCGGCAGGGCATGACCATGCTGCTGGCCACCCACGAGATGGGCTTCGCAAAGGAAGTTGCCTCGAAGGTGTGCTTTCTCTACGAGGGCGTGGTCCACGAGGAGGGGTCGCCGGACCAGATCTTCGGCGACCCGAAGGAGGAGCGGACCCGCAACTTCCTGAAGCGGATCATCGAGGCCGGCCGGCTTTAGCCGTTCACCATTCGTCAGGGGCCTTTGCACTAGGGTCATTCCATGACCCCGAAGCTTCGCATCGCCGTGCTGACCGTGCCGTCGCCCCAGTCCTGGATCGCCATCAACGCGGTCGTGGAGCGCTTCGGACCCGTGGCCGTGCTGGCCGAGGCGCGCATGGGCAAGGGCGAGTTGATCGCCAAGCGGGTGAAGCGGCAGGGCGTGGTGACGGTGGCCGGGCAGATCGGCTACGTCATGCTGCAGAAACTGGTCGACCGATGGCAGCGCGGGCGGGTGGAGGAGATCGTCCGCGAGATGCAGCTCAACACCGAACCCAATCCGGCCTGCGAGATCTTCGAGATCGGATCGGTCAATTCCATGGCCTGCCGGGCGGCGCTGGCCATGATCCGGCCCGAGGCGGTGCTGGTCATCGGCACGCGCATCATCGGGCGCGAAACGCTGGCGGCGATCGACGTGCCGGTGATCAATTCCCACGCCGGGTGGAACCCCAAGTATCGCGGCCAGGCCGGCGGCTACTGGGCGCTGGCCAAGGGCGATCCCGACCATGCGGGAGTGACGGTCCATCTCGTCGACGAGGGGGTGGATACCGGCGGCATTCTCTACCAGGAGAAGTTCACGGCGACCGCGAAGGACAGCTTCTCGACCTATTACTACCTCCAGGCCGGAGTCTCTCGGCCACTGGTCATCAAGGCGCTGGAAGATGCGCTTTCCGGCTCGCTCAAGCCCTACCGGAACAATCTCCCGTCCCAGCAGTTCTATCATCCGACGCTGTGGGGCTATCTCTGGACGGCGCTCAGCAAGGGCGTCTGGTAGCCCCAAGCCTGTCAGCAAGCATTCAGGCTTGTGGCAGGACTTGCCGCGATCACCCCACAGTTTGGCCATTGCCTTCGGGCAGAGAATAGATGGGGCATTTGGATGGAGCGGACCACAATGAAATTCCTTCGCGTGACGACGGGCGTGCTGGCGTTGAGCCTGATGGCGGGCGCAGCCATGGCCCAGCAGGACCCGGTCGCGGAACCGGCGCCGGGCGAACCGGCCGTCGAGGCAGCCCCGGAGAACAAACAGGCCAGCACCATTCGCAAGTTCCTGATGCTGCAGGTTCCGGTTTCGAGCATGCCCGACGCCCGGCTGCAGCAGCGCCTGGAGCGTGCCCGCAACTACCTGGGCAGCGAGGGGTTGGCCCCCGACCAGAAGCAGGGCCTGGAGAACGAGGTGGCCGAGATCGAGGCCGAACTGGCCCGCCGCG
>JBGSNJ010000428.1:0-2484 GCA_041739715.1 Aestuariivirga sp. | reverse complement strand
CCGATATTGCCGTCGTCCGTCGAGTCAAAAGTCGAGCAGTATTTGAAATAGATCTGCCGCGCCCCATGCTGCTTCAGCCAGCGGCAGGCGGCGAGCGATTGCGCCACCGCATCCTTCGCCGGGATGGTCCTGGATTTCAACGCAACGACAATGGCGTCCGTATCGGGCGGCAGGCCTGTTGGCGCGCCGATGATCTGCACCGTGCGCATGCCTTGGCGACTCAGCGTATTCGCTAGGTCCGTGGCCCCCGTGAAGTCGTCGGCAATGCACCCCAGCAGCATGGATCAGATCGCCGCGACGCGGACCACCGCATAGGGACCAAGCTCAAGGCCGGAAACTTTCTTCACCTTTGTTCCGGGCTTCGACAGGTAGTCCGGGCGCTTGATCAGCCCATCGAAAGTTTTTTCGTCAAGAACATGAATCTGCGCCGCTCCCTTGAAGCCGGCTACTTTTGCCGTTTGCTTTTCGCCCGTGAGATTTGCCAGCCACAGCACCGGTCCGGACTTGCTTTCATGGGCAAGTGTAGCGATTTTTCCCGGCGCACCGCTTTCCGTTTCAATATGCCTGGCGCCGCTGGCGCGCCCCAACCCCGCAAGGATGTGGTAGACGGGATAGACTGCCGCATCCCCTCCATCGAAACCCGGCTGCATGTAATTGGCCATGCGGTAGATAAGGCCCTGCGGCCCCGTCACCGCGCCTAGCGAAACCGCATCCAGCTTGCCCTTCGCCGCCGCGGCTACCAGTCCCAGATTCCACGCTGCTCCGAACAGTCCGCGCTGCCGCGGGTCCATGTCGGACAGGCAGACCCGCCCGTTTTCGGAATTGCCGGCCACTGCCGCGCCATAGGGATTGTCGCGGCAGGGAATGCCGGAAGGACCCAGGTGATAGGGCGTCTTGCCCATCATGTGGCGCGTCGAGGCGAAGATCGAGGGGAGCGACTCGAGCGTCTCCATCACCGAGATGTCGTCGGCGGCATGCACGATGGGGCAGACGGTGTGGGTGACGAAGTCGAAGACCCCGCGCGGCACGGGCTTGCGGTTGAGTTCCGTGAAGTAGGAGAGCATGCCGCCGCCAAGTGTCACGCCCGGGAAATGCTTGCGGCAGGCTTCCGCCATCTCCTCATAAGTCGGTCCCCAGGGGCGCGGCGTGTTGGGCTGGAAGGACTTGAGGTCATGCATCTGCGTGACCACCACGGCGTCGGGCTTGAGCCCGCCCTGGGTCACCGCGGCTGCAATGGCGGCGACTTCCTTGTCGGCTGACTCTCTTGCGGGCAGCACGATCTCCAGTGTGACCGGCTTTCCGGCGCGGGATTTCAACGCGGCGAAGGCCGCTGCGGCTTCCGCCTGGCCATCCTTGCGCCCGTCGATCTGGCAGACGAGGTGCGACGGACCGGCGGCAGCGACGAGTTCGGCGCGGTCAAGAGCGGCCTTCGCCTCTGCCATCGGAATGCCGACACCGATGGCCGGGATCCTGCCCCTGGCCTTGCCGTTGGTCACGATGACGCCACCCGCCGCTGACCGGGACGCCTTGCGGCTGGCCTTCCCCGCGACCGTGACGGTGATCGACTGGTCGAAGGCCTCGCCCTTCTTCAGCGTATAGGGCCAGGGATCGAGCAGCGAGCAGACATAGGTCTTGTAGGACGCATCCATCCAGTTGCGGTGGTCCTCCATCTCGAACTTGTTGCCGTCCATCAGCACCGTGGCGGTGACGCCGGGAGTCACCGTGTGCTTGAGCGAACGGATCTCGAAGACCGGCTGGCCGGGGCTGATGAATTTCGGGAAGCGCGACTTCTTCGTCTTGCCGTTGGTGTGAACGATCTCCACCGGTTCGCCCACGACGCCCACCAACGGATGCAGCACCACGAAGCCGGTGCGGTTGGTGAGGAAGTCGGAAAGCGGCGTGGCATGGGCCGAGAACTTCACCACGCCCTGGGCCGAGGCCTCGATCTTCGCGGCGTAGCGGATGCCCTGGTCCGCGTCCTGGCAGACGGCGTCGTAGCTGACCGTGAAACTGTCCTTGCCCTGCCTCACCTTCAGGCCGGTGATCGCGGGCGCATAGGTGCCCCAGTTCTTGTCGCGCACCAGGAAGGCGATGCCGCGCAGCACCTCGGCGCCGTTGAAACGGATGTAGCGGAGCGCGCCATTGTCGAGCACGGCGCTGATCGGACCCGCAGTGAGGGTTCGCTTCTTGCCGTCCGGGACGTCGGTGCCGAAGAGCTTGATGCCGCGGCTTGCCGGTTTTGTGGCCATGCTGGTTCTCCTGAGGTCAGATGACCCGTTCGGTCGCCGGGTCGATCACGATGGCGCGGGTCATGTCGATGTCGATGTGGGTCTTCTCGCCGGGTTTGCTGACGTCATGCGCCGCGAGGTCTGCGACGATGCTGGTGCCGCCCAGCGGGAGCGTCACGTGGACGCGCGAGCCGGTGGGCTGCACGAGTTCGATGACGACTGGCACCCGGGCATGGCCGGCCGCGGCCCGGGGGCC
>JBGSNJ010000375.1:0-2533 GCA_041739715.1 Aestuariivirga sp. | reverse complement strand
CGTCGGGGCGCTGCCGCACGAGTCCACCTATCTCGGCGCGGCCGTGCGCAAGGTGGACGAGCCGGGAATCCGCCTGATCGTCTTCACAGACGAGCAGTCGCAGGACCAGGTGCCGGCCCCGCGCGGGCGCGGCTACATGGTCAACGTCGCGTCCTACCAGCACGGCGTCGGCAAGGGCGACTGGCAGCGGGTCGACGGCTTCTCGGAAGCCGTGATCGGCTGGATCGCCGCCCACGAGCAGATGGACTGAACTCACGACACGCGCGCCCCGGCTCCGGCCGGGGCCGCAACCCATTCGTAGTCCTCAACCGGATCGCCGGAGACGGATATTGCGCGGGGTGGCGCCGAGATGGCGGCGCAGCATCCGCGTGAGGTGAGCCTGATCGGCGAAACCGGCATCGATGGCCACCCGCGCGATCGGCAGATCGGTGGTTTCGAGCAACCGCTTTGCCCGCGCCACGCGCTGGGCGATGACATAGGCATAAGGCGAGGAGCCGGTGTTCTGGCGGAACAGCTGGATGAGCTGGCTCATGGTCAGCGCCGACGCATCGGCGATCTCCCGCAGCGAGAGATGGCGGGCGAGATGGGCGTTGATGAAGTCGACCGCGCGGATGAAGCGCCGGTCGCCTGCGATTCTTTCTGCGGTCTCGCGCGGCTTGCGGCTCCAGCCCGTTTCGCAGATCTCGATGGCAAGCAACCGGATCAGCAAGTCGGAGAAGAGCGGCCCGCGCGCGTCCTGCGGATCGAGTTCGCGCGCCAGCAGCTGCATCAGGGTGGCCAGTCCGGCAGACGGCGCATAGTCCTGCGCCACAAGATGTCCGCCCGCCATGTGGCCGGTGAATCGCTCCGGACAGTAGGCCGAGAACAGGTCGCTGCCGAATTCGATCACGATCGATCGCTGCTCAGGTTCCGACACGTCCCAGGCAAACCGCGCGCTGACGCCAGCCGGGATTCGACAGACGTCGCCCGGCTGCGTCCGCCGTTCGGCAGCAATGCCATCCATCTGGGTGAGATGGCGCGCCGTGCCCGTCAGTTCCAGCGTCAGCGTGTTGGTAAGCGTACGGGAGAAGAGCACGTCGTTGGAGGTCTCGCGGGTCAGCGACAGGCGCAGACCTGTCCAGCCCAGCTCGTCGCTGGTCCGGTCCTTCACTTCCTCGAAATACTGTCGATTGCTGTTGAACTGTCGTGCCAAGCCTGCCGGCCTCCTCGCCGGCACGGCATATCTGGCGAGGTAAGGCACGCGATGCCAGTCAACCCTGAACGCGGTTGAGTGACATGCCGTGTCGGCGGACTGCCCGAACCGTGAAGACCCGGGCCGTCCGCCTGACGCGGCCGTGAACGCTGCGCGGAGTCGGTCAGTTCACCCGATAGACGACCGGGCAGTTCACCAGGAAGCCCACGGCCTTCGGCGGTCCGCCGCCCTCGGCGATCGACTCGACGATGCCCTTGGCGCCGGCATTCTCGATGTCGATCGCCCCGGTAAGCCTGGTGCGATAGCCCTTGGCGATGGCGTCCTCGGTCCAGCGCACCGGGAAGAGCCGCCAGATCGGGCTATAGTCCAGGTTGATCGTCGGCACGCCGCCCAGCACGTTCAGCGGGCCGTGTCCGCCATCCGAGAGCGCGCTGTTCAGGCCCTGGCGGAAGGGATGATCCTTGCCGGTCGGGCCATTGGCGAAGACATAGATGCGCTCGGCCGACTCGCCGGGTGCCGCGTCTTCCAGCGCAAAGGGAAGATCGCTGAGGGCCGGCGCGTGGGTCACGCCTTCCAGTGCGGCCACCAGCGGATCATTGGCTTCGGTCGACAGATAGAAGATCGGCTTGGAGAAGGTATAGCCCAGCGTCATGCTGAGCGTGACGGTGCCATCGCGCGGGCAGATCGCCACCACCTTGTCCAGCACCTTGCCGTGATCGACCTTGCCGTCGCACATCTTGTCGAGTTCCTCGGCGCTGACATCGAAGGCCACCATCGGCATGTTGAAGACGGCGCTCTTGGCATTGTCGAGCTGCACCAGCGGCGAATAGTCCGCATCGCCCACCGATCCGGGCTTTGCCTCTTCCGGCGGGAAGAAGTTGGGCGCCTTGCCCGGCTTCACCACATGCTTGGGCGAGAAGTCGACCTTGCCGCCCTCGAAAGTGAAGCTTCCATCCTTTTCGAAGCGGCCCTTGCGGGCGCCCTTGCCGGTGATGCCATAGGCCATCTTGGCGGAATAGTTCACGCCATGCAGATTGGCGAGGTTCTCGTCCGACACATCGGTGAGGATCGACCAGACGGCTTCGCCCGAGGCCAGCTGGCCGCGGCGCAGCGGCAGCGTCATGGTGCCGGCTTCCAGATCGACGAGCGCCGACTTCATCAGCAGCACCGGCCCGAGGAAGGACGGGTTGACTTCCGATGGCGAGGGCTGGGCCACAACGATGTGTTCGTCCGGAAAGATGGACTTTGGCGCCGGGCGCGCCTCGTGCAGCGGCTTGCCTTCGATGCCGCGGTTGATCACCTCTGCCTGCGCGGCAGACGCCGCGGCGGTCATGGCGGCGG
>JBGSNJ010000355.1:0-24142 GCA_041739715.1 Aestuariivirga sp. | reverse complement strand
CGAACGTGAGCGATCGAGCCAGGCTTCGAGGAGCGCGCGGCTCTGATCGGGAACCGTCATGCAATGGCGATGCAGGGACTGGAGTTCCCCAGCCGACAAGCTGCTGAGGGCGCGGCCCTTGAACGGACCGTCCAGTACCGTCCCATCGATGTTGCCGCTGTCATGGTCAAGTTCCATGGAGAGGACCGATGTGGCCACGCGGGACGCCTGACCGGGGCTCTTCCGCTGCCAGGGAAATCCGCCGGGAAAGGTGACGTTCTGGCCAAGCAACCCAAGGCCAAGAAGGAACAGCGGTGCGGCGATGTTCATGGCGCCGCGCAGCGCCAGAAACCCAGCCAAGAGAATGATAGCACCACCGGCGATCTTCCGGACCATGCCACGGATCTTGGTCGGCTGGGCATTGGCAAACTGCCGGATCAGCCACCAACCGCCGAAGACGATGACAGCCGCAACGATGAAGTTGGTCATCTCTGGCGGATCACTTCATCTGCTCAAGCAGAAGCCGTGCGGCGCCGCCCTGGCGGGCCGAGTGATCGGCCAGCGCTGCTTGGCCCCCCGCGGCATAGACCGCGACAGCCGCCAGCAGGTCGCGGAGCGTCCTGGCACTGTCCTTGCCAAAACGGAAGTAGGCGCCGCGGGTCAGGCGTGCAATCTCGCGGAAGGCTCGCTCGGCATTCGGGTCGTGGCCTTCCTGGAACATGAAGACAGGCACGCCCAGCAACCCCACTTCGCCTGCAGCCTGCGCCACGGTGTCGATGGTCTCCTCGAAAGCATCGCCGACATAGACCATGGCATTCACGGGAGTCTTGTCGGCCTCCACCTTCAGGTGCTTCAGAACGCGTAGGATCTGGGTGTTGCCGCCCCGGCACTCCACGCCGGTCATGAGCCGCCCAAGCCCTTGGGCATCGGAGGTCCATCGCGAGGCGCGGCATTCGTTGAAGCCCCGGAAATAGACGAGCTGAACGTCGAGCCCCCCAATCCGGCCTGTCTCGGCAAACATGTCGGCCTGTATGGACAGGGCCCGATCCCAGGTCGGCTGGCGGCTCATGGTCGCGTCCATGGCAAGCACCAGCCGCCCTCGCTTCCCTGTCGCCGTCACTGGCGGAAGCGAGCGGACCTTGGCCAGAAACGACTCCACGTCGCCATCCTGGCCGATGGGCTTGATCTTCGTCATGTCGCTTAGATCATCACGGCGCTGGCAAATTCAAGGTTTGCTTCAATTGCAGGACTCCGCCTTCAGGGCCTCCAGCTTAGACAGCGTGCCGGCAAGCGCGAACTGCCCGTAGTCCATGACCAGACCGGTGGCCACGCCGTTCTCGTAGAGATCGAACGAGACCTGGTAGTCCGGCGTATCGGCATCGCCTGCGACGGGATAGTAGCTGACCGAAACCGGCCACGACGCCAGGCCGCCGAGTTCCTTGGCAACGGGATTTCCGCTGTCCCGGCTGTTGCTTCCCGGTGCCTTGCGCGAGCCGATGAAGGTGATCGCGCGATAGAGCTTGTCCTCGTCCGAGCCATCGAAGATCAGGCTGGAATCACGTGTTTCGCCCCGTTCCGCCATTTCCATGAGCTTGAGCTGATGCTGGGTCGGGAAGAAGGTCTCTGCGGGGATGGTAAACGGCTTCGCTCCCGCTGCATTGCGCTCTCCACTACCTTCTGCACCCACCGCCGGTCGGTTGACCTTGACGCGGCTTTCTTCGCGCAGGGCACCGTTGACGAATTCCTTCTGATTGTAATGCATCTCCAGGTAGTCGCCGCTCTCATATGCGGTCGACTGGGTATCCACCATCTTGACCTCGCCATCGGATGGCGAGAACCGGTTGGCCATGCGGAAATTCACCGTCCAGCCCTCGCAGGTCGACCCCTGGACCTCGAAGGCGAGCCGGCCTTCCGCCGTTGTCAGGCCGGCGCCCTCGGAAACCCGCAGCAGGCTGAGATCATAGACCGCACGATGTGGTGCGATCGATCCTGCCTGGGCCGCAGTGGCAGTCAGCGCCAGGAACATGTTCAGAGCGATACGTCTCATGAAGCTTGCATCTCCTTGCGCCCGGTGGTCCATTTCCACTATGCAGCGCGTCGCAACAGTTCAACGGCAACAATAGGGCATGGAAAAGATGACGGCAACCGAAGCTCCGCGGCCGCGCATTCTGGCCACGCGCCGCATGATGCCGGACGTGGAGCAGCGCTTGTCGCAGGTCTTTTCTGCCACGCTCAACCCTGAAGACCGCCCCATGAGCCGCGGCGAGATCATGTCGCAGGCGGCAGACCACGATGCGCTGTTGCTCACCTCCTTCGACAAGCTGGGCCCGGACTTCATCGGCGAATTGCCAGCCTCCATCCGCATCATTGCCACCCACTCTGTGGGCTACGACCATCTCAATATTCCACTCGCCCGGTCACGTGGCATTGCCGTCACCAATACGCCTGGCGTGCTCACCGACGCGACAGCCGACATCGCCATGCTGTTGATACTGGGCGCAGCGCGGGGCGCGTCCTGGGGTGACCGCATGGTGCGGCAGGACCAGTGGGGCGAGACCACGCTGATCGCTCCGATGGGGCATGACGTGTCGGGGCGGAGTCTCGGAATCCTGGGCATGGGACGAATTGGACAGGCCGTTGCCCGCCGCGCCGCCGGATTCGGAATGACCCTGCATTATCACTCGCGCAATCCGGTACCCGTTCATGACTCCTGCGGCGCCCGCTATCATCGTCGCTTCCAGGACATGCTGCCGCATTGCCACTTCCTGTCCATCAACTGTGCCTCGTCCGCCGAGACTCGCGGTATGGTCAATGCTGCTGCCATCGGCAGGCTTCCGGATGGCGCTATCGTGGTGAACGCCGCGCGCGGCGACATCGTTGACGACGACGACCTGATCGCTGCGCTCAAATCGGGCAAGCTGGCCGCCGCCGGCCTTGATGTCTTCCGCAACGAACCGCAGATCGATCCCCGCTATCGGCAGCTGGAAAACGTCTTCCTGTTGCCGCACCTCGGGAGCGCCACACCCGCGACGCGCAGTGCCATGGGCCACAAGTGCATCGACAATCTGGAAGCCTTCTTCCGGGGCGACCGCCCCGGCGATCTTTTGACAGGAGAGTAACATGGGACTGATCGACAAGCGCCTCGCCGAACTGGGCATCACGCTGCCGACGCCGGCAAAGCCGGTGGCAAACTACGTGCCATGGGTGCGTACCGGAAACCTTGTCTTCATTTCGGGCCAGGGCCCGCTGTCCGATGGGAAGATACTTTACCAGGGACGTTTGCCGGACACGGTCTCGATCGAAGACGGACAGAAGTCGGCGCGGCTCTGCGCCGTCAACGTCATTGCCCAGCTGCGGGAAGCGCTCGGCGGCGATCTCGATCGCGTCACGCGGGTCGTGAAGCTGGTAGGCTTCGTCAACGCGGCGCCCGAGTTCGCGGATCACCCGAAGATCATCAACGGCGCATCCGACTTGATGGTCGAGGTCTTCGGTGACAAGGGCCGCCACGCGCGCTCCGCCGTCGGATCGCCATCGCTGCCCTTCAACATTTCCGTCGAGGTCGAGGCGATCATCGAAGTGGCCTGACGATGCAGCCGGATCTTTCATGGCTGACGGCGCGTCCGATCGCCCATCGCGGCCTGCACGACAAGTCCCGTGGACTCATCGAGAACACGGCCGGTGCCTTTGCGGCTGCCATCGCCGGAAACTACGCCATCGAATGCGACCTGCAGATCACCCGCGATGGCGAGGCCGTGGTCTTCCACGACGATGTGCTGGACCGGCTGACAGATGCCACGGGCAAGGTGTGCGAGCAGACAGCAGCGGAGATGCAGCAGCTCACGATCCGAGGGTCTTCAGACCACGTACAGACCCTTCAGGAGCTTCTGCTGCAGGTCGATGGCAAGGTACCTCTGGTGATCGAGATCAAAAGCCTGTGGGATCGAAGCGACGCGCTCACCCGACGTACGCTCAATGTCATTTCGTCCTACACGGGGCCATATGCGCTCATGTCCTTCGATCCTGACGTGGTGGCGGCAGTTCGGCAGCTGTCGCCGGCAACGCCACGGGGCATCGTGGCGGAGCGGGTGACCGATTCTTACTACAGCATGCTGAGCCCCGCGCGACGGCTTGAACTGCGCACACTCTCACATCTGCCGCTGACGCAGCCGCATTTCATCTCCTTCTATTATCGCGAGCTGCCATGGGCGCCGATCGAGGCCTATCGTGCAGCAGGCTTCCCGGTCATCAGCTGGACGATCCGTTCTCCTGGCGAGGGGAAAGACGCCATGCGCCACACCGACCAGGTTACCTTCGAGAATTTCGCGGCCTGATGCTCACCGCACATGCAAGCGTCCATGATATCCCGAAAGCCGACTGGGACCGGCTGGCCAATCCACCCGGCCTGCCCTACAGCCCCTTTGTCTCCCACGACTTCTTCCGCAGCCTGGAAGACGCCGGTTGCGCCGTGGCGGAGACCGGCTGGACCGGCCGGCACCTGGTTCTGAAATCCCCGGGGGGGCACATCACTGGTATTGTGCCCTGCTACCGAAAGCGCCACTCCTATGGCGAGTATGTGTTTGACCACGGCTGGGCGGATGCGTTCTCGCGTGCCGGTGGCCGCTACTATCCGAAGCTGCAGTGCGCGGTGCCCTTTACGCCCGCCACCGGGCGCCGGTTACTTGCTGCAACCGCGGAAACTCGTGCTGCGCTTGCTCAGGGGCTGATCGCACTCTGCAGCCAGGAGGAAGCGTCATCCGTACATGTCACGTTCCTGCCCGAGGAAGACTGGCTCGCGCTTGGCGGCAACCGGTGGCTGCAACGCACCGACATCCAGTTTCACTGGCACAACACCGGCTTTGGCTGTTTCGACGATTTCCTCAAGAGCCTGTCCTCGCAAAAGCGCAAGAACATCCGCAAGGAGCGCGCCGCGGTGGCGGCCGCCGGCATCCAGCTTGCGTGCCTTACCGGATCCGACATCCGCGAGGCGCACTGGGACGCCTTCTACGACTTCTACATGGACACCGGCGGCCGGAAGTGGGGCACACCCTATCTCAACCGGCGCTTCTTCAGCCTGATCGGTGAAGCCATGGCCGACCACATCCTGCTGGTCATGGCAAGCCGGGCCGGCCGGCTGATCGCGGGCGCCCTGAACTTCATCGGTTCGGATGCTCTGTACGGGCGGAACTGGGGGGCGCGCGAGCATCACGACAACCTGCATTTCGAAACCTGCTATTATCAGGCCATCGAGTTCGCCATCGCGCGCAAGCTTGCCCGGGTCGAGGCGGGCGCACAGGGACCGCACAAGCTGACCCGTGGCTATCTTCCCCAGACCACCTATAGCCTCCACTATCTGGCGCATCCCGGCCTGTCACGGGCGGTGGCCGATTATCTGGACGCTGAACGTGCCGGGGTTCACCAGGAACGCGAGGCCCTTGCAGCCCACTCGCCATTCCGGCAGGAAAAGGACTTCTGATCCGGAGCCTTTGCCATGACCTACGATCCCCAGAACATATTCGCCAAAATCCTGCGCGGCGAGATTCCCAGCCACAAGGTCTACGAAGATGAAGACACGCTCGCATTCATGGACGTGATGCCCCAGGTCGATGGACATGTCCTGGTCATTCCCAAGGCACCCTCGCGGGGATTGCTGGATGCTGACCCCACCGTTCTCGCCAGGACCATGGCCGTGGTTCAGAAGGTCGCCGCAGCGGCGTCAAAGGCTTTCGCAGCCGACGGGTTCCAGATCCGGCAGTACAACGAGCCCGCTGGGGGGCAAACCGTCTTCCATCTCCACTTTCACATCCTACCGATGCACGAGGGACAGGGATTGCGTCCCCACAGCGGGAAAATGGCCGATCACGCCGTGCTGGCGCGGCATGCGGAGATGATTCGCCAGGCCCTGTGACGCCGGCCCCTCACGGGACGGTCAGGGCTGCAGTTTCGTATCCCAGGTACCGGTGACCAGACAGTTTTCCCGCCGGACATTGGCCTTGGTCTCGCAATAGGTCCGATCGATACGGTCTTCCCAGCAGCGCTTGAGCGCCCGGGCCCATTGATCGGAGCACGACATGGGCTTCTCCTTGTCGAGGTCCGCCGCTCCAGCCGCAGCCATAGGGGCAACCCCTGCCGAAACGGCAAGCAACAGGAAAAGGGCGTATCGTTTCACCAACATTCACGTTCACCGGAAATCTGCTCGCGACCGAGGATCGCAGGGCCTACGAGTCTTGGCAAGGCTTCGCTTCCAGACGCCAGAGCATAGCCGCCGAGTTGACAGCTGGAAGCAGGAACCAGGATACTCCGAGCGCTTGCCGAACAGGAACCGGAATGTCCAGACTTGCATTGGTTGTGGCAGGCTTTCCGGAATCCGGGAAAACACTCCTGCTGCGCAATGCCCTCGGCGTCGACCAGCCGATCTTCGGCAAGTACTCACAGCATCAGAAGGAATTCCGCCCGGTCCGTTCTGCCGCAGACCATTTGCCGCGACGCGTGATCGGCAACCTCTACGCCCATTTCGAATGGGTGGACGCCCTGCTCAAGGACGACAGCTTCGTCCCGCCCGATCTCCTGATGCTCCATGTTGACCTTGCCAGCGCGGTAAAGCTGCGCGACGACGCGTTCCCCTACTCCGTTTACCGAAACCCCCGGTTTCTGGCAGATTGTCTCGACGAGACGCTGGGTTCGCTGGTGAAACGCTATGGAGAGATCGTCGTCAACACCGTACATGCCCCGCTTGAGGAACTTGCGAACCGCTATCTGAAACGCCAGCATCACTGGAGGCTTGACGGCTGGGGTGCCACCAATCTCGATGCACTCTACCGATCCGGCGACGAGGACACATTCAGGATCGTTTCGCAGGTCTGTGCCGATCATCTGAGGCGGATCTCAGCCTATCGGCTGCGGACCGACTGGCATCCCGGCTTCAGGTTCACCGTAACGGAGGAAGGCTGATGTCGCTGGCGGGCGGCACGCCGGTTTTGCGCCGGGATGCAAGCCGGCCAGATCTGGGCTATCACTATCGCTGGCGGGAACGGACCGCATCGCCGCTCTCCATAAGCTTTGCGCCTGTCAGACGGTCGGGAGGAATTTGAATTGCGCGTTTTCCTGTATGCAGCGCTCACCTCGCTGTGCCTGTGGGCTTCAGCAGTTGCTGCGAAAGCCGAGACCATCAACTGTACGGTCATTCGCGAGAACCTGTGCTTCCCGACGGGATGTCGCAACAATGCGAAGTCGGAACGCGTGATGCTTGACCTTGAGGCGAGCAGCCTCACGACATGCCCGCAGCGTGTGGGTGATGCGAACTGCATCACCGTCCAGATGGATTTCCGGTTGAACGACAACAGCGTGATCGGTGCGACGCTTGCCGGAACCGAGATCTCCGTGCGGTCGGTGTTTCTCAATCGCAACACCGGAAGCTTGACGGCCACGCTGGTGTCGGCCGGCGGCGTCACCGCCGTGGACTTCGGGAACTGCGATGTCAGGCGCTGACAGCCCTCAGCCAAGCCTCGACTTTTCATTCGCGATGACAGAAATTCCGAGCGACTCAAACCAGCCCGGAGGCTGCGGCTTCCGCGCCCGGGCGCAACGGCAGGACTGAAGGATGCGGAAACCGTCGATGCTTGTGCTGGCCCTGGTTGCAGGATTTTTGCCCGGCTTCCATGTCTCCTGGGCTGCCCCTGGCGACAGCGATGCGTACCGCGCAGGAACGGACATCGGCGCACTCTATCTGAGTGAACACATGGCGCGCCTCAAGGTCACGCTTCTGTTGAGGGAGTGTGGAGAGGAAACACTGTCCCACACTGTTGGCGACGTGCTGCCCAACACCGCCGACTATGCCCGCGAGAAGCTGTCGGCCTCCGAGTTGTCGCCCGAAGACATCGACGCCGCCTCCCAGATCGCGAGAGCCTATGTGCTGGGATACGAAGTCGGCGTCCGTGTGGAGTTCCGCAGGGAGCAGGATCAGGCGCAGGTGCGCAGCCTGTGCGCGAACACGAAGGCCTTCGCCGTACAGAATTTTGGTGGCGGTGGATAGGGACTTCGCAAGCATCGCTCCGAGATGATCGGCCCCTCTACACTCCTATCGTCCTTCATGGCCGATGGCCTCAACCGACAGCCATGGCCCGGGGCGGACATCATGTGGAAACTGACGGGGCCAGTGGCGGAGACGGAGGGATTCGAACCCTCGATACACCTTACAGCGTATGACGATTTAGCAAACCGTTGCCTTCAGCCACTCGGCCACGTCTCCGGCGAAGGGGCTTTTGCCGCGATTTGACGGCGCTGGCAAGGCTCCGGACGAAAAAACCGGTCAAGTGCCGCGCGGGTGCGGCGGTACGGGAAACTCGGCGAGCAGCCGCTGTTCAAGCTCCACAAGGTCCTGCGGCAGTTCCATGCCGGTGGCCCGCAGCTCGTTCAGCTTCTGATGGATCTCTTCATAGAGTTCATGCAGATCTTCCGGTTCCCTGTTGATCTCGCTGAGCAGCAGCCCGATCTGGGCCTTCAATTGTTCAAGTGCCATGTCGCCTGTGTTCCTGTTGGACGCCCTGCCCTTGTAGCAGCCCACCGCGGCGCTTGTGTTGCGAAAGGTCAAGCTGCGGTCTTTGGAACAATTCTAAATCCGACTATTTTACTCGGTTTCTCTTGACGACCAACCACGACTTCCGCATAAGGGTTGCAGTCCGATCAATCGACCCTGGAGAGTCCTGTCATGACCCTGAACCGCCGCACACTTCTCGCGACCGCTGCTTTCGCCGGTGTCTCGGCCCTGACACTGCCGGCCCAAGCGGCCGAGACGGTCAACGTCTATTCCTACCGCCAGCCCGCCCTGATCGATCCGCTCTTCGCAGCCTTCACCAAGAAGACCGGCATCGAGGTCCGGACCGTCTTCGCCGAGAACGGCCTGGTGGAGCGCCTGGCCCAGGAAGGGCGCAACAGCCCGGCCGACCTGATCATGAGCGCCGACGTCGGCCGCCTGGTCGAGGCCGCCGAACGCGATCTGGCTCAGCCGGTGGACTCGGCCGTTCTGATCGAGAAGATCCCAGCCAATCTGCGCGATCCCGAAAATCGCTGGTTCGGTCTCACGATGCGGGCCCGCGTCGTCTATGCATCCACAGACCGGGTCGACCAGACGGCAATCACCTATGAGGAACTTGCCGACCCCAAGTGGAAGGGCAAGATCTGCCTCCGGCCGGGCAACCATCCCTACAACCTGGGCCTGATCGCCGCGATGATCGCCCACAAGGGCGAGGCTGCAACCAAGACCTGGCTGGAAGGTCTCAAGGCAAATCTTGCCATCAAGCCCAATGGCAATGACCGCGCCCAGGCCAAGAGCGTCTTCGCCGGCGAATGCGACCTCGCGATCGCCAACACCTACTACATGGGCAAGATGATGACCAACAACGAAGAGCCCGAACAAAAGGACTGGGCCAAGGCGGTGCGTATCGTGTTCCCCGCCTCGCCCGATTTCGGCACGCACGTGAATATCTCCGGCGTGCTGCTCGCCAAGAACGCACCCAACCGCGACAATGCCGTGAAGCTCATGGAATTCCTCGCCAGCGACGAAGCCCAGCGCCTTTATGCCGACGCCAACTTCGAGTATCCCGTAAATCCGGCAATTGCACCGTCGGAGATCGTACAGGCCTGGGGCAGCTTCACCCCCGACACGCTCAACGTGGCCGAGGTGGCACGCAACGAAGCGGCAGCGGCCCGCCTGGTGGATGAAGTGCAGTTCAACGACTGAGCGGCGGAAGGCGAGACTTTCAATCGACTTCCAATTGGCTTGCGGGCGATTGACTCCTGTTTGACAATCTCTGAGTGCCATTCCCGACCCCACACCCTGTGATCGACGCAGGCAGGGGACAAGGACGCGACACTCGGTCCTCAGCTACGCTGGCGGAATATCAACTGCAAGGCCCGGATCGGCGACCCCAATGCTCAAGCGGTCGAACACTGCAACGCAATGAAGTCAAATGCAGCGCCCTCTGCACCGTATCGGTCGGCGCGGACAGTACTGGGGCATCGATGCTCTCGCAATGAGCACGCAAAAAAACATCTCGACGCCAACAAAAGCCATAACCAGTTGGAAGACAGGATGGTGACGTGATCGCGGCGAAGCTGCGAGACGTGCCCAACTGCAACGACGGCACCACACATCTCGTCTGAAAGAACGCAAGCGCAGATGCCAGCGTCTATGCATGCACAGGCATCGCTACAGAAACCACTGTCCCGAAAACGATTTCTGAAGAATTGACAGTCGGAAATTTTTTAACGTGCAACGCCTGATTGCTAGGTCCGAGTCACTTTCATCCTCCACCTGCAATTCAAGGGTTCTGCAACATGTGCAAGGATCGACTCGCTCCCAGAACACTGGACTCCGCAGAGAAAACATTCCGTCAAGCACAGCGAGGAAGCATTCCAACCATGCTTGCGCTTGCCATCGCGGTCGCCATGGTTGCAGGCGGAACTGCTATCGACATGGCACGCCTGATGGCGACGCAGGCTGCGCTCTCTGCCGCCGTTGACGCGGCCGTACTGCAGGCCGTCACGTCAGGGCTCTCTTCCACATCCGAACTCGAAGACCTTGCGCTAAGCGCTTTTGAATTGAACTACAACAACCTGCGCTACGGAGAAATCTTGGAAACGGAGCTCGATGTGAGTGGCAACAACTACACATTCTCCGCCGTGGCCCGCCTCGACACAAGCTTCATGCGGCTCGCCGGAATTGATTCAGTTCGGGTTCCCGTATCGGCCCAGGCATTGAAGCAGGCCAAGAACTTGGAGGTTGCGCTCGTGCTCGATGTCACCTCCTCGATGTCGGAATCCGAGATGGACACGCTCCAGCAGGCCGCAACGGATCTCGTTGCCACCGTCATGCAGGGCGCGGGAGAAGGCGTCACGACGCGGTTCGCGATCGTCCCCTATGCCGATGCCGTAAACCTCGGCGACTATGCAGAATTGGCCCGTGGCCCGATCAGTTCCGGCACATGTACGACGTCGGGCTGCGAGAAATACACCTTCCTGACCGACAGCCGTTCCTACAAGACCTTTAGCAGCACCAGCTGTGTGACGGAACGCATCGGCGACCACGCCTACACGGACGATTCAGTCGAATCTGCGCCTGTTGGCTACTTCTATGACTTCAGGTCGGTCTGCACCGGCAATGAGATTCTTCCCCTGACCGATGATACTGAAGCAGTCGAAGAAGCCATCGAGACCCTCAAGACGGGTCGCTACACGGCCGGCCACATCGGCATTGGCTGGGGATGGTACACGCTCTCCCCCAACATCGGGCTGTGGAGCGGTAACAGCGTTCCGGGCGCCTACGACGATAGCCTCACATCGAAGGTCGTCGTGGTGATGACGGATGGCCAGTTCAATACGGCCTATTGCAACGGCGTCTACTCGAGCGACGAGTCGAACGAAACGGCGCAGAACCGCATCAGTTGCAACGCGCAGAACGGGAGTTCGCGGAGTCAGGCTCTCTCGCTTTGCACGGCCATGAAGGCAAATGGCATCACCATCTACACCGTAGGCTTCGACATCGCGTCCTACGCTTCTGCCACGTCACTGCTCTCCAGCTGCTCGAGCGGAAGCGACTACAGTTACCTGGCCGAATCCACAGATGACTTGCTGGCGTCATTCTCCGACATTGCTGCAAGGCTTGGTGACATCCGCTTGTCCCGCTAGGTCGAAGGGGATTCCGGCCGCAGGGCACTCCTCCTGCGTATCTCGCTGATATTTCTAATCTTTTTTTGAGACCAAAAGCCCTGCCGCATGACCGTCCAGCAGGGGACAGTTAACTGAATCTTGGTGGCTTTGGGCCGAAACTTGGCTATAACCGTCGCGAGGGGAGAATTGACCATGCGCTCAATGATGATGATCTTCGCCGCACTCGTGGCAATCGCAAGCCCGGCCGCGGCTTACGAGAACTTCATTCCGCTTGGCCACAGCTACTCGCCCGATGACGAAACCCTGCCCCCGCTGAACAGCGATCAGGATCAGCTCAATTCGGAAGTCGACGTTGAAGAAGCCGCGACCTGGGTGCGCGACCGCAGTGAGCGCATATTCAACAGCCGTATCGAGCAGCTTGTTTCGGATCAGAAGCAGCGCACACCGAGCGACTTCATCGATTACTGAGATATCGTCCCCGCCTCAGTGCAGGGTAAGCCAGCTCCGGGCCTGGCGCTGTGCTTCGGCAACTTCCGCCGACGACATCTCGGTCGCGAGTTCACGGCGATAGAGCTTCGCATCTTCGCTGCCCTTCATGGCTGCGAGATTGAACCACTTGTGGGCCGTGACATAGTCCTTCGCCACACCGCGGCCGATGCAGTACATCATGCCCAGTTCAAACAAGACATCGGCCGTCGCAGCATTGCCGGCGATGTCTGCAAATTCGGGTTCTCCAAGTGTAATCCGTGCCATGTTCCTCGTCCCTGTTACATCTCTTGCGACGCTGGCGCCCGAGCCCCCCTCGGTATCGCTGTGCGGCGGCCCGCTTGCTGTTCTCTGCGGGCTGTCGACGATCATGGCCCAGCACCCGAAACGGCCGGTTAAGCGGCAGCCTTAAGGCCGCATGAACGGAAACTGTCCACTCATCTGCAAGATCTGGCGCCGGACCTGCAATTTCAATCGGTTGCGTCCTGGTTTAGCTGGCATTCACCGTGCCGCCTTCACCAGCGGTTCACCAGACTTGCAGGTTACGGGCCGAGGGGAACCGCAATCGATAGCGTGATCGGATAGTGATCCGACCCCGAGGGCTCACCGATCTGCTGGCTCTTCGTCTGCACGATTCCCCTGGAAACGAAGACATGGTCGATGGCGACCTGCGGCAGTCCGAAGGTGGCCGGCCAACTGGGAAGGTTGGTCAACCGGGCAAGGTTCGTGCGCGACACCATCGTCTCGAGGATCCGCGAGAAGGCCGTCGAGTTGAAATCTCCCATCACCAGCTTGCGCCCCGGGATGGTTTCAATCAGGTCGCTCAGGGCCGTCACCTGGCGGAACTGCGCGCGCGAGTGCGGGAAGCGAATGGCATGAACGGCAATCACCGTAAGTCCGCCGAGTTCCGGTCCCAGCTTGGCCCGGATCATCGGCGCACCGACCCAGCGCACCCGCGCATCGCTCTCCACGATCGGCACCTTCGAGAGGACTGCAAGGTTGCAGTAGTCGATGGTAAAGCAGGTCGCCTGATAGGGATAGGACGCCTTCAACGCATCGAGCATCGGGCGCTTGTAGCGGTGGATCTCGATCAGGGTCACGACGTCGGCATCGAGACGGAGGATTTCGGCCCTGACTGCATCGTAGTTGCGGTTCGCATACCAGAGATTGAGGCTGGCAACCTTGATTTCGCGATGTCCTTCCGGGACCGCCGCGAGCGTACGCACATCCCTGCTGGCGAGGTGAGGCCAGAGCCCAAGTGCCACGACGCCGGCAAGCATCAGCACCAAGGCGGTGAAGACTCGCGCGCGCGGCATCAGAAGACCGATCAGGAATGCGGCCGCCGCGATGGCAAAATGAACCGTAAACTGCGCGAAGATATCGAAGCCGATCCAGAGGTATCCGGCGCGCGACGCAAGCAGCCCGATCAACGACGCCAGCAGGCCAAGGCCACACTCTGTGCGGCCGCTCGGCCGACGTTTCTTCTTCCGGGAAGAATCGGCATCTGGCGGCGTGGCCGCCATCTCGGCAATTTCGTTCAACGGCCGCCTCTGAACGGATTAGAGGAGCCTGCTCTCCATCGGCAGGATCTGCTCGGGTGTACCAAAGCCCGGCAGGGCTTCAAAGCGTTTCTTCCACGCGAGCACATTCGGATAGGGACTGAGATCGATATTGGCTTCGGCAAGATAACGAATGACTGCAAAGCAACCGACATCCGCGATGGTCGGGCGCTTTCCGAGAATCCACTCGTTCTTGCCGAGTTCGTGCTCGAGCACCGACAGGGCAGCCTTCGCCTCGGTGTCATACATGTTGCGGACTTCATCGCCGAACTGGCGGAAACCGCGCGCCCTGGCCCGCAGCCGGAAAATCGGCAAGGCGAGCTTGTCCCACTGCCAGAACAACCATTCACGGATGCGATGCTTCTCGAAGGCGGACTTGCCATCGAACTTGCCCAGTGATTCGGCCAGGTGCTCGAGTATGGCAGCAGACTGCACATAATAGGTCTGGCCGTCGCGCAAGGCAGGAACCTGGCCATAGCGGTTCTTGACCAGATAGTCGGGCAGCTTGTGCTGCCCCTCGCGCAGGTTCACGTGGATGTAGCTGAAGGGATAGCGGCACAGCGACAGCATCAGGCCAACGGTATAGGTGGGACCCGACGTCATCGAGCCATAGAGCGTAAAACGGCCGGTATTCGTGCTGCCGGCCTTGGCCGATTTGGCCGTGGCCGACTTGGCCGCGGACTTCGCCGGCGGCTTCTTTTTCTGTGCTGCCGGCTTTGCTGCCTTCTTCGCGGCCGGCTTCTTTGCAGCCGGCTTCTTCGCAGCCTTCTTGGCTGTCTTGGCCATCTCCCAAACCCCTTCCGAACCTTGCAAAAAACAATTCAGGGTACGGATTATAGCCGAGTTTTCCGGGAAACGGAAACTTAAACTAAAGCTTTGTCCAGCTTAGTTAATCCCCAGCTTTTCGCGCAGAAGATCGCTTACCGCCTGGGGATTTGCCTTGCCTCCGGTCGATTTCATGACCTGGCCCACGAACCAGCCCAGCATGGTGGGCTTGGCCCTCACCTGCTCAACCTTGTCCGGGTTGGCCGCGATGATCTCGTCCACCGCCCTTGCGATGGCCCCGGTGTCTGTCACCTGCCTCAGGCCGCGGGCCTCGACGATCTCCGCGGGCGATCCCCCCTCGGTCCAGACGATCTCGAAGACGTCCTTGGCGATCTTGCCTGAGATCGTACCGTTACCGATCAGATCGACGATCTCCCCCAGTTGGATGGCGGAAACCGGTGTGTTTTCAATACCTTTTCCTTCCTTGTTCAAGCGGCCGAAGAGCTCGTTGATGACCCAGTTCGCGGCCATCTTGCCGTCACGTCCCCGCGCCACCCGCTCGAAGAAGTCGGCGGATGCCCGTTCGGCCGCAAGGACTGACGCATCGTAAGCCGACAGGCCATAGTCCGCCATGAACCGCGAGATCTTTTCATCGGGCAGTTCCGGCAGGGTATCGCCGATCCGGGCTATCCAGGCTGCGTCGAGCTCCAGCGGCAGCAGGTCCGGATCGGGGAAATAGCGGTAATCATGGGCTTCTTCCTTTGACCGCATCGACCGGGTCTCGCCTTTCCTTGCGTCAAACAGGCGAGTCTCCTGCATGATGGTGCCGCCGTCCTCCAGGATGCCGATCTGGCGCCGCGCCTCGTACTCGATGGCCTGCCCCATGAACCGGATGGAATTGACGTTCTTGATCTCGCACCGGGTGCCGAAGTCGCTGCCTGGCCGCCGGACCGACACATTCACGTCAGCCCTGAGGGAGCCCTGCTCCATGTTTCCGTCACAGGTATCCAGATACCGCATGATCTGCCGGAGCTTCGTCACATAGGCCTTGGCCTCCTCGGCCGAGCGCATGTCGGGCTTGGAGACGATCTCCATCAGCGCACAGCCGGACCGGTTGAGATCGACGAAGCTCATGTTGGGGTGCTGGTCATGCAGCGACTTGCCGGCATCCTGCTCCAGATGAAGGCGCTCGATGCCAATCTCGATTGATCGGCCTTCGACATCGACGAGAACCTTGCCTTCGCCCACGACAGGCTGCTTGTACTGGGAAATCTGGTAACCCTGCGGCAAGTCCGGATAGAAGTAGTTCTTCCGGTCGAAGATCGACCGCCGGTTGATTTGCGCCTTGAGTCCCAGACCGGTACGGACTGCCTGCTCGACGCAGAATTCATTGATCACCGGAAGCATGCCGGGCATGGCGGCATCGACCAGGGAGACATGGTCATTCGGGGCCCCGCCGAATTCTGCCGAAGCACCGGAAAAGAGCTTGGACTTGGCCAGGACCTGCGCATGTACTTCCATGCCGATGACGATTTCCCAATCGCCTGTCGCGCCCTTGATCCAGTCCTTCTTTTCGGCCACGCGTTTTGCGGATTCCATCATCTCACACCTGTCGACTGGCGGCCTTGGTACTGGCTTGGGGCGAAGGGTTCAAGACCCGGGTTTTGCCAGTTCCCGGGCGATCGACCGGGCCAGAAGGAGGAAACCGGCCATCAACAGGGCCAGCACCACGATGAAGCCAGTGTCGGGCGGCCGCGCGCTGACAGAATAGCGCCAAAGCTCCAGCCCGAGCACTGCGCCGACGAAGCCGGCCGCCAGCAGGGCGCCGCCGCGGGTAAACCTGAGAATCACGATCATCAGCGGCGACATGCCCTGGCCCTTCTGCAGAACCGCATGATGGCGCAGAATGCAGGCTTCACCAAGGGAGCTCCGAACGTGCCGCCAAACCTCACGCATGTTGTCAGCCTCAGCGTCACCGTCGATCCTCCGCTCGCCATCGGGCGCATTGATGCGGGGCTGCGAGAGGTCATTCCGATCACTGGCGGTGCGCTGCACGGGCCCCTGCTCACCGGCAAGGTCCTGCCTGGCGGCGCCGACTGGTGCCTGACCCGGCCAGACGGCATTGCAGAGGTCTGGGCCCGTTACACGCTGGCACTCGACAGCGGCCAGCTCGTCTCGGTGTTCAATGCCGGCCTCGCCCACCCCAATCCGGATGGAAGCTACCGTGGACACACGGTACCCCAGTTCGAAGCGGCGCATCCTTCTCTGGACTGGCTGCGCCGGAGCGTCTTCGTCGGTACCCTCCTCGCGCATGCTTCCGGCACGCAGGTCGATCTCGCGTTCTACCGCCTGGACTAAAGCCTAGCCGAGAATCGGTGGCCGGGCGTTCAGCTCCTCGATGCTAAAGCCCGCGATCTTCTTGTAAGCCGAAGCGACGGCTTCGAGTTCCTGTGCTTGCAACACGTCGCTGACATCGGCAAAGCCGTCTGGCGCGCGTTCCTCGACCATCTGCATCACCTGTTCGGGCCCATTGCGACGGTTGGCCAGAACGATCGCAGACGTCGCGGGCCGGCGCTCTGCCTCGTAGGATACAAGAGCCTGGGTCGTCTCACCACGATCACGGATCTCGCGAGCCAGCACCCTGGCATCAATGATGGCCTGCGAGGCCCCATTGGAGCCGATCGGGTACATGGCATGAGCCGCATCGCCAAGAAGCGTGACGCGGCCAAAACTCCAGTGCGGAAGAGGGTCGCGGTCCACCATGGGATATTCGAAGCAGCTCTGAGCGGCTTCGACGAGGGCGGGAACATCCAGCCATCCGAACTGCCAGGTGGCAAAGCGCGGCAGGAAGTCCTTCAACTGACCCTGGCGGTTCCAGTCCTCGCGGCGCCAGTGATGATCCGGACGAAACTTCAATTCCGCAATCCAGTTGATGACCGGCTCTCCATGAGGTGCAATCGGATAGCACACGAACTTCTGGAATTCGTGGCCTGCCATGATCATCGTACGATTGTCGAGAAACGGGATGCCGCGCGTCACGCCGCGCCACAGGACCGCACCATTCGAGATTGGCGGACCTTCATCCGGGTAAAGCTGCTTGCGAACCGCCGAGTGGATTCCATCGGCGCCGACCAGCAGCGAGGCCTCGACCTCGACTTGTGCACCATCGGCCTGACGCAGCATCTGGCAGGTGACGCGGTCGCCTCCTTCGCGCCAGGCCTCGACGCGATGCCCCGTCACCACGTTGCCGGGGCCAAGCCGCTCGACGGCCGTGCGATACAGCAGCTGCTGCAGCCGTCCGCGGTGGATCGATATCTGCTGCCAATCGTAGCCCGCGGCCCGGCCGCGCGGCTCCTGCCAGATCGGCTGTCCCCGCTTGCTGAAATAGGCAAGGGCTGCGGTTTGGACACCGATTTCCAGAAGCGCATCTTCCAGTCCGAGTGCGAAGAGCTCGCGCACCGCATGGGGCAGGATGTTGATTCCTACGCCGAGCGGTTCCACCTTCCGGACCGCCTCGAAGACCCGTACCGGGATGCCGGCCTGATGCAGGCTCAACGCCGCAACGAGGCCCCCAATGCCCGCCCCAGCCACAGCAACAACCATTCACGCAGCCTTCCCCATTGACCCGCCGCATGCTACCGCATTGGCAAAACACTGGTCTACCGCATGTCAAAGTCAAAACCCGACCTTTCCCGCCTCGATCCGGCCACCCGGCTGGTCGCTGCCGGCCGTGACTATGCCGAGCATGGTTTCGTCAATCCGGCCGTCTACCATGGCTCGACCGTGCTGTTTCCGACGGCACAATCCCTTCATGATCGATCGCAGACCTATGTCTACGGCCGCCGCGGAACACCCACATCGCGTGCCGTGGAAGAAGCGGTCGCGCTGGTCGAAGGCGGCCACAATGCCAAGATGCTGCCGTCGGGACTGTCAGCCATCTCGACGGCGCTGCTGGCCTTCCTCAAGTCCGGCGACCACCTCCTGATGGTGGACACGGTCTATCAGCCAGCGCGCCATTTCTGCGATGGACTTCTCAAGGGTCTCGGCGTCGAGACCACCTATTACGATCCTCTCGCCGGACGCGGCATCGACGCGATGGTGCGGCCCAACACGCGGGTTGTCTACTGCGAAAGCCCGGGATCCCAGACCATGGAAGTGCAGGACATCCCGGCAATTGCCGATGCAGCGCATCGTGCTGGCGCGATTGCGATGATCGACAACACCTGGTCTGCCGGCCACTACTTCAAGGCCTTCGAACATGGCTGCGACATCTCCATCCAGGCCGGCACGAAATATCTCGTCGGCCATTCGGATGCGATGATGGGAACAGTCACCTGCAATGCGGAGACCTGGCCGGCATTCAAGGAAGCCTACGAATCGATGGGCCAGTTTGCCGGACCAGATGACATGTACCTCACGCTACGGGGCATTCACACGCTCGATGTCCGCCTTGAACGCCACATGAAGAATGCCTGCAAGGTGGCCGAGTGGCTGCGGGGCCGCGACGAGGTCGAGACGGTGCTCTATCCGGCCCTCAGCAATGCACCGGGTCATGCGCTCTGGAAACGTGACTTCAAGGGCGCCTCCGGACTCTTTTCCGTTGTCATGAAGCCCTGCAGCGACTCCGCTGCCGACGCCTTCCTCGACCGCCTCAGCCTGTTCGGAATGGGGTGGAGCTGGGGTGGCTTCGAGAGCCTCGCGATCCCCTTCAGGCCACAACGCAGCGCAACCACGTGGACCGCACCGGGCCCGTGCTTTCGCTTCCACATCGGGCTGGAGTGCCCCGACGACCTGATCTCCGATCTTGGCGAGGGATTTGCCGCGTTGCGTGGCCAGTCTTGAATTGACGGGATCGCGCACCATGTCTGGAGCTTGAGGAAGGATCAACCGATGAAGCTTGCCGCAACCATCCTTGCGTCTGCCCTGGCCACCGCGATCGCCCTGCCTGCGCTGGCGCAGGAGTCGGATGACCCGGAGTTGCTGTTCAAGAAGACGACTGTCTGGCGCATGCTGTCGCCCGATGCGAAGCTGGCCACCTATGTGCTCGATGACCCCGATATCAAAGGCGTTTCCTGCTACTTCACCGTGCCCGAAATCGGTGGCTGGAGCGGCTGGGCGGGTTTTGCCGAAGAGCGGTCCGAGACGTCTCTGGACTGCCGCCAGGTCGGGCCGATCCAGATCAACGCGAAATTTGAACAGGGCGGACAGGTCTATCGGCAGCGGCGTTCGCTCTTCTTCAAGAAGATGCAGATCGTGCGGGGGTGTGATGCCAAGCGCAATGTTCTGGTCTATCTGGCCTACACGGACAAGCTGATCGAGGGTTCGCCGAACAATTCGACATCGACCGTACCAATCATGCCCTGGGGCGATCTTCCAGCGCCCAAGTGTTCGGACTTCGTAACCCAGTAGCGTGTTCAAGTGCTAGATCAGTGGTACAATCCATAGAGCATTGGCGATCGATCATGGAAACATGCTGATCGAGAGCGACCGGGATTGATCGGCGCGATCCACTTCAGAGACTCTGTGTCGGGCCGCGGCGCACAGGAGGCGCATGGCCAAGGCTTGCGGCCCGCGTTGCGAGCTTGGTGCGCCGCGGCATCGGAGCTGGACTAAGAGCGACAGCAAGTACGGCCGACATGATCAAGGCTGCGCCGAAGATCGATGTCTGCGACAGGCGTTCGCCAAGAAGAGCCATGGCCGCAAGCGTCCCGAAGAGGCCCTCCGCACTTGAAATGATCGCAGCCTCAGTGGCCGAGGTGTGTTGCTGTGCGATGGTCTGGAGGACGAAGGCGAGGCCGGTCGAGACAACCCCCAGCAGGACCAGTTCGGGCAGAGCTGCCATCAACCGCGTCATGTCGAATGCCTCAAGTGCCAGCCCGATCGCCAGGCAAAGCAGGCCTGCGCCCAGAAACTGTGACACCGTGATCAGGATCGGACGCCCGTGGCGGACGACGGCATCGCCCAGAACGACGAACCAGACCGAGTAGATCATCGCCGAGATGAGACAGAGGATGTCTCCAGTGGCAACCGACGACCATTGTCCGCCGGCCATGAGAAAGGTTCCGATGAGGCAGCCGACGATTGCCATCCAGATGACAGGGGACGGCCACAGCCGATGCAACAGCCAGGCCACCAGCGGCGTAAAGACCGTTGTGGTCGTGATGAGGAAGCTTCCATTGGTGACTGTCGTGCTAGCAAACGAAGCCTGCTGGGTAACCATGCCGCCGGCGAAGAGCAGGCTGATGAGGGCGAGGAGCCTCAAGGATGGGCGGCTCGACCGCTGGCGCGCAATGCGCTCCTGGCTGAGCAGCGGCAGGATGATCAGCAAACCGATGAGGCAGCGGAATCCCACGGTCGTGAAGGGTCCGAGATCGTCGAGAACCGTCTTCTGGCAGACATTGCCGAAGCCCCAGAGGGCCGCAGCGAGCAACAGTGAGGCATTCGCGGAAAGTCGCGTCATCGGTCTTGCTCCAGCTTGGTCGGGAATGTGCTGTCCAGGCGAAGTCCAGGTGGATCAGCCAGGTCTCTCTGGCTGTTCGACCGGCAAGGGCGAAGACGCGCGTGAAGTTTGCACGATGCACCCCCAGAAACACAGGATTCGGGATTGGGCTTCCATGCAGCCACTGTGGCGCGTTGGGCCAAGGGGGTCTGTGAGAATACTCACCCAGCGGAAAGCCGGACCGTCATCGGGAAGGACTCCTCTCTTGCTCCAGAAGTAATCTGTTGCTTAGTCCCCTACTGACTGGCCCGATGACAGGTCCGGTTTTCCACGCTAGATTGCGGGCCGCGCGTGGCGGGCCGTGACTCTGGCCGGAGCGCGGCATCGGGGGTGATGGAGGAAACATGCCGATCAATCGTAGGAATTTCCTGATGGGTGCGGGAGCCCTGGGCCTCTCCGGCCTGACTGTCGACTCCGGTGAAGCAGCCGGCCCCCGGCCAAAGGATGCCAGCGCCTATTTCGGTCCGATGATCGAGGACAATGGGATCGTCTTTCCGTCCACCAATTTCACGAAGATCAATGTACGCTGGCGCCGGCAGTTCGTGCCCTACACCAGCCGCGAACCGCAGGGCACGGTCGTAGTGGATGCCAGCAATCACTTTCTCTACGTGATCTTCGAGAATCAGACAGCCTTGCGCTACGGCGTTGGTGTTGGCCGTGACGGCTTCCGCTGGTACGGCCGCGCTCGCATCGACCGCAAGCAGCTCTGGCCGCGCTGGACCCCGCCCCCGGCAATGCGCGCCCGAAACCCGGACCTTCCGGAATTCATGAAGGGTGGGAAGGACAATCCCCTCGGCCCCCGGGCCATGTACCTGTTCCGCAAGGGCACGGATACCGGCTATCGAATTCACGGAACCACCGAGCCGTGGTCGATCGGCACCAATGCTTCGTCCGGCTGTATCCGCATGTTCAACGAGGATGCGATCGACCTTTACCAGCGCTGCCCCATCGGCACGCGCGTGCTGGTGCTCAAGGCCCTGGGCGCGCCTGTCATCAACGAAGCCGCAGAAGTCGACAGTCAATGACACGCTTCACGGTGTCTGCGCTTGCCGCAGCGGCCCTGGCCTTGGTGGCCTGCAGCAGTTCGAAGCAGGCTGACCTTCCCCCGGCTGCTCCCGTGGTTCAGCCCTCGGTTCCCAGCACGGGCGGCGTCGGCGCCGCTCCCGGAAGCGAGCAGGATTTCATGCTGAACGTGGGCCGCCGCGTTTTCTTCGCCGAAGGATCCGCAGCGCTCGACAGCACGGCGCGCGCCACCATCCGCAACCAGGTGCAGTGGCTCAAGGCCAATCCGCAATGGAAGGCGAAGATCCAGGGCTTTGCCGATGATCCCGGCGGTGACGCGCAGCAGAAAGCGCTGTCGCAGAAACGTGCTGATGCCGTGAAGAACGACATGGTGTCTCAAGGCATTGCCGCGAGCCGGATCTGGGCCAAGGGCTATGGCCGTGACCGGCTCGTGGGCGACTGCGCCGAACTCGAATGCAAGGCGCAGAACCGCCGGACGGTCACCAATCTGCAGGACGGAACGGAAGCGCAATAGCGTCCGCCCGGCCCCGCATCGTTACGGCTACGACAAGAGCTTGCGCACGGCATCGCGCCAGCCCGCCAGCTTGGCCGAACGGATCGCAGGCTTCATTCTGGGGGTGAAGCGCGCCTGACGCTTCCAGCTCTTGGCGAAGACCGGCGGCTCGGGAAGAAGACCAGCGTGAAGCCCGGCAAGATAGGCCGCGCCCACTGCCGTCGTCTCAAGAACCTTCGGCCGGTCGACCGGGGCATCGAGAATGTCGGCCAGGCGTTGCATGGTCCAGTCGGAGGCTGTCATCCCGCCGTCCACGCGCAGGATGGTTCGCCCCGCCGAGCCCCAGTCCTTCTTCATGGCCTCAAGGAGATCGTGGGTCTGGTAGCAGACGGCCTCGAGCGCGGCCTGGGCAAGTTCGGCCCGCGTCGTCCCCCGGGTCAGTCCGAAGATGGCGCCGCGGGCTTCGGCATTCCAGTATGGCGCGCCAAGGCCAACGAAGGCCGGCACGAGATAGACCTGCTGAGCCGGATCGGCGCTGCGGGCCAGTTTACCGGTCTCATCGGCTGTCCGCACGATCTTCAGCCCGTCGCGCAGCATCTGCACCGCTGCGCCGGCGATGAAGATCGCCCCTTCCAGTGCATAGGTTCTCTGGCCGTTGAGCTGATAGGCCACGGTGGTCAGGAGCCTGTTTTGCGACGCCACTGCAGTGGCGCCCGTGTTCAACAGGGCGAAGCAGCCGGTGCCATAGGTCGCCTTCAGCATGCCCGGCTCGAAACAGGCTTGCCCGATGGTTGCGGCCTGCTGGTCGCCGGCCACGCCGCAGATCGGTATCGCGGCGCCCAGCAGACCCGGATCGGTCACACCATAGTCAGCGGCACAGTCGCGGACGTCGGGGAGCAGGCTGCGCGGCACATTCAGAATCCGGAGCAACTCGTCATCCCAGCTTCCGCTGTGAATGTTGTAGAGCAGCGTCCGAGACGCGTTGGTGGCATCGGTGGCGTGAACCCTGCCCGCAGTGAACCGCCAGATCAGAAAGCTGTCGATGGTGCCGAAGGCGAGTTCACCCCGTTCGGCCCGGGCCCGTGCGCCCTTCACCTTGTCCAGAATCCACGCGATCTTCGTGCCCGAAAAGTAGGGATCGAGAAGCAGGCCTGTCCGTGATGCGAACAGCTCTTCGTGGCCCTCGGATTTGAGCCTCGCACAGATGTTCGACGTTCGCCGGTCCTGCCAGACGATTGCGCGATGAATGGGCTTTCCCGTTCTGCGGTCCCAGATCACAACGGTTTCCCGTTGGTTGGTAATGCCCATGGCCCTCACCGAGCCTGGCTTGACCATGGCCTTGCGCAATGCGGCGCGGCTGACAGCCAGCACGGAGGTCCAGATCTCCTCCGCATCATGCTCCACCCATCCGGAAGCCGGGAAGTACTGACGAAACTCCTTCTGGCCTTGCCCCTTCGGATTGAGTTTCGCGTCGAAGACAATCGCGCGCGACGACGTCGTTCCCTGGTCTATGGCGAGTATGTAGTCGGGCACTGTGCTACCCCTCGACACGTTTGCGTGACTTGCTCTTCCTTTGCGGCGCGAAATGCTCCCGCAGATCATCCTGCTCCTGCTGCGTGAGGTGCAGGCCAAGCTTGGAACGGCGCCACAGGATGTCATCGGCACCCCGTGCCC
>JBGSNJ010000331.1:0-4717 GCA_041739715.1 Aestuariivirga sp. | reverse complement strand
GAAGGCGCTGGCGCAGATCGCGCCGCAGGCCTCGTCGGCAGGATGCCAGATTGCCTTTCCGACCTTCGTGATCGGCGGCTTCGACCGGAGGCCCGCGATGCTGGAGCGCACCGCCGGCGTGCCGGGCTATTTCGTGGTGACCGACATCATCGGCGGCGGTATGGGCGCGTCGCGCGACCAGGACGGCATCAGCGGGGTGGACACGCATGGCGGCAACTGCGCCATTCTTTCGGCCGAAGTGCTGGAAACGACCGGTCCGGTTCGTGTCATCTCGACGCGGCTGGTCGAGGGCTCCGGTGGCGCCGGGCAGCACAGCGGCGGGCTTGCCATCGAGCGCGAATACGAAATGCTGTCGTCCGGCCTCGTCGTATCGGGCTACACGCAGCAGACCATGCCCGAGACAGCGCCCTGGGGACTTGAGGGTGGAGAACCCGGTGGACTTGCCGCCGTCCATCTCGTGCGCCGCAACGGGCTGGAAGAGAAGCTCAAGAGCAAGTTCGTGGCCGTGCCGCTGGAAGAGGGCGAGCGCCTGCGCATGCGGGCCGCGGGTGGCGCGGGCTGGGGAAGGCCTGTCAAGTAAGCCAGACGCGGCCCTGTGGCGGCAGTGCGATGCTGCCGTCCTGCGGATGAATTTGGGCCTCGCCGAGCGAGTCGTACCACTGCGTCACGCCAGCCTGTGACAGGCGCGCGGCATCGATGCTGCGCCACTGTTCTGCGAAGTTGAAGACGCAGACCAGAGTGCCGGTCGGACTCGGACGCGCAAAGGCGAAGATGCCATTCGCATCGAGATCGAGGATGTCGACGGCATTGGCGGCATGGATCTGCGGCGTTGCGCGGCGCCTGTCGAGGATGCGGCGCAGGCCGGAGTAGATGCGGTTCTCGATGCTGCCGGCCTCGCGGCGCCGCGCGGCGCGGGACCAATCCATCATGGGCCGGTGCATCCAGCGTCCGTCATGGGCGAGGTTCGGATCCGACTCGTAGCCGTGATCGTTGGTGAGGCCGATCTCGTCGCCCATGTAGATGAGCGGAATGCCGCCGAAGCCGGCGATCAGCGCATGACCCATGAGAATGCGGTGGATGGCAGCATTGATCGCCGCGGGATCGCCGGCTGCGATGGCCGACTCAAGTCCGCAGAGCGAGGCGCAGCTGCCGTTGCTGCGCCTGTCGCCGGTTCCGGGATTGGACTGGAAGTCGCCGCCGCGGGCGAAGCTACCGGGAAAGCTTCCGGCAAAGAACCCGGCGAGGAAGTTGCGGTGCGCCGCGCCCGAGATGCCGACGGCCGATGCATCCTCATCGGTGATGGCCCAGCCGATGTCGTCATGGCAGCGCAGATAGGTTCCCCAGGTCGCGTTGACGAAGACGCGTGGAAAGTGGGTCCGCAGCACATGGGTCATCAGCCGGGTCTCGCGCGTCGCCAGCGCCGACCAGAACTGCACCATGAGCGAGTTGTGATAGGCGAGATTGCCCTCGCGCCCCGTGTGCCTGCCCTGGCCGAGATAGGGGATGAGGTCCTTCGGCGCCACGATGGCCTCTTCCTTGTGAATCAGCGCCGGCGCCACGATCCGGCTGGCAGCGCGCAGGGCCTGGAGCAGCTGATGCACTTCGGACTCGTTCTGGCAGCGTGTGCCCATCCGCTTCCACATGAAGGCCACGGCATCGAGACGGACAACCTCGACACCCCGGTTGGCGAGGAAGAGCATGATCTTCACGATCTCGAGGAAGACCTGCGGGTTGGACCAGTTGAGATCCCACTGATGCTCGTTGAAGGTTGTCCAGACCCACTTGCCCATGTCGGGGTAGAAGGTGAAGTTGCCGGGCGCATGGGCGGGGAAGACCTCGACCAGCGTGCGCGCATAGGCCTCGGGCAGCGCAGCGTCGTCGAAGATCCAGTAATAGTCGCGATAGGCCGGGTCGCCAGCCCGCGCCTTCACCGCCCAGGCATGTTCCTTCGCTGAATGGTTCAGCACGAGGTCGATGCAGACCGACATGCCGCGCTCCCTCAGCGCTGCGGTCACGGCCGCGAGATCGTCCATGCTGCCGAGCGCCGGGTTGATGGCCCGGTAGTCCATCACCGAGTAGCCGCCGTCACTGTCTCCCGGACGCGGCTTGAGGCAGGGCATGAAGTGGACATAGGTGACGCCCAGCTCTTCGAGGTAGTCCAGCCTGTCGAGCACACCGCCAAGCGAGCCATTGAAGCGGTCGATGTAGAAGACGTAGCCCACCATCTTCTCGCGCAGGAACCAGTCGGGTTCGAGATCGCGGCGCAGGTCCAGCGTCTGAAGGCCGGCGGGCCGTTCTTCCTGTGCTGCGACCAGCGCGGCGATCAGCTGCCGGCAGAAGCGCCCATACTCCGGTTGCGACCCAAAGAGGCCGGCAAGCGGGCGGAAGAGATCCTCGAAGCTGCGCGCGAAGCGCAGGGACAGGATCTCGCGGACATGCGGGGAGAGCTGCGATGCCGCGACGGCCTGCGCCATCTCGTCCTGCAGACTGTGCCTGGCATCATCCATCGGAAACGACTTCCAAAGCGCTTTGAATTAATGCCGTTATGACCCGCCTTGTGTGGAAGAGTCAACGTGAATTCCTTATATTGCAACGAAAACAGAAGGCTTCGCAGTCAAAGCGTTTTCAATTCAGCCGTATCTCACGCCGGGCAGCACGCAGAGCATCTCGAAGAGAAAATTGGCGCCGATCAGCGCGGTATTGCCGGAGGGATCGAAGGGCGGCGAGACTTCGACGAGATCGCCGCCCACCAGATTCAGTCCGCGGCAGCCGCGGATGATCTCGAGGCCCTGCCAGGTGGTGAGGCCGCCGACTTCCACGGTTCCGGTGCCGGGCGCAAAGGCGGGATCGAGGCTGTCGATATCATAAGTGAGGTAGACCGGATGATCCCCGATCTTCGCCCGCACCTCGTTCATCAGCGGCGCGAGCGACGTGTACCAGCACTTCTCGGCCTCCACGACGGTGAAGCCCTGCTTCCGCGGCCAGTCGAAGTCCTCGGGCGAATAGCCGGACCCGCGCAAGCCGATCTGGAAGACCTTGTCGCAGGCGAGCAGCCCTTCCTCGACGGCGCGGCGGAAGGGCGTACCGTGCGCGATCTTCTCGCCGAACATCTCGTCGTTGATATCGGCATGGGCGTCGACATGGATCATGGCGACCGGCCCGTGCACCTTCTTCATGGCGCGCAGGATGGGCAGCGTCAGCGTGTGGTCGCCCCCCAGCGTCAGTGGAATGCAGAACTGGGCCAGGATCTTGTCATAGGCCTTCTCGATGATGCCGACCGTCTTCTTGAGGTCGAAGGTGTTGATAGCGACATCGCCGATGTCCGCGACCTGCAATGACTCGAAGGGCTTGGCGCGCGTCGCCATGTTGTAGGGCCTGAGCATGCAGGACTCGGCGCGGATCTGGCGCGGCCCATGCCGTGTGCCCGAGCGGTTGGAGGTGCCAATGTCCACGGGCACGCCGACGAAGCAGGCGTCCAGCCCCTCCGCCGTCGTCTGGGCCGGAAGCCGCATCATGGTGGCGGGACCGGAGAATCGCGCCATCTCGTTGCCGCCCAGCGGCTGGTTGAACTCTGTCATGGTCTTCTCCTGTCAGGCGGGCGGAAAGCGCCGCTTGAGGTCGGCGATCTGCTCCGGCGACAGATAGCGTGTCGGGCGGCCGTGGAGAAGCAGATAGAGCCGTGCTGTTTCTTCCAGCTCCTCGATCGCGTCGACCGCGGCCGAAAGCGAGGATCCGGCGACGACAGGACCGTGATTGGCCAGCAGCATGGCCGAGTGCTTTGCCGCCAGCCGCCCCACCGCCTCGCCCAAGGCCATGTCGCCCGGTGCGAAGTAGGGCACCAGCGGCAGCTTGCCGACTCGCATGACGTAATAAGCGGTGATCGGCGGCAGCACGTCGTCATGGTCGATGCCGTGGAGGCAGGAGACCGCGACCGAGTGGGTGGAATGAAGATGCACGACGGCGCCCGCCTTGTCGCGCTCGCGGTACATGGCAAGATGGAGGAAACTTTCCTTCGTCGGTGCGTCGCCCGCGACGAGCTTGCCCGTATCGTCGAGCTTCGACAGCTTCGCCGGGTCGAGCCGCCCGAGCGAGGAACCTGTGGGGGTCATCAGCCAGCCACCGTCGATCCGTACACTGATGTTTCCGGAACTTCCGAAGGTCAATCGCCGCTCGAACATGGAGCGGCCGATCTCGGCGATGAATTCGCGGGCCTGGGTTTCGTTCACTGCAGGGCCTCCAGCGCTTCGGTGAAGAATTCGGGCCCGCCGAAGTTGCCCGACTTGAGCGCGAGGGCAAGGCGGGGTTCGCCATAGGACAGCGTGGCGGGAACGCCGGGTGCGATCTGCGGGCCGATCTCGAGCGCCGTGACGCCAAGCGCCGAGACGACAGCGCCGGAGGTCTCGCCACCCGCCACCACGAGGCGGCGCACGCCGCGTGCGACCAGGTCCCGGGCAATGGCCGCAATGGACTCTTCCACCAATGCGCCAGCCGCCTCGCGTCCGAGTGCGGCCTGGGCGCGCGACACGGCCTCGGGTTCGGCGGTGGAGTGGATGAGGATCGGGCCCTTTTCCAGTCGTGACGCGGCCCAGGCGAGGGCCTCCGCGACAGCAACGCCACGATCGGCGTGAAGGACCATGGGATCCAGCGCGAAGGCCGGCGCCCTGGCACGCATGGCAGCAACCTGCGCGAGGGTCGCGGCCGAGCAGCTGCCAGCCAG
>JBGSNJ010000418.1:0-6302 GCA_041739715.1 Aestuariivirga sp. | reverse complement strand
GGGTGGCTTCCACCAGTTTCACCTCGACGCGGTCGCCCAGCTGATAGGTCTCGCCGCTCCGCTCGCCGATCAGCGCATGGCGGGTGCGGTCATGGACATAGTAGCCCGCCCCCAGCGTGGACACGGGCACGAAGCCGTCGGCACCCGAATCGTCCAGCGTCACGAAGAGGCCTGCGCTCACCACGCCGCCAATCCGTCCGCGGAATACCGCACCGGTCTGCTTGGCCAGATGCGCGGCGACAAGCCGGTCCACGGTCTCGCGTTCGGCCGCCATGGCACGGCGCTCGGCATCCGAGATCATTTCTGCCGTTTCGCCAAGCTTCGCGATGTCATCGGGCGAAAGTCCGTCATCGCCGAAGCCAAGCGCCGAGATCAGCGCACGGTGCACGATCAGGTCGGCATAGCGGCGGATGGGCGAGGTGAAATGCGCGTAGCGGCGCAGCGCCAGGCCGAAATGGCCCTTGTTCTCCGGCCCATAGACCGCCTGCGACTGGGTGCGGAGAACCACCTCGTTCACCACGTGCTGATAGTCCTTGCCCTGAACTTCCGCCAGGATGCGGTTGAAGTGCTTCGGCCGCATGACCTGGCCCAGCGGCAGCGACATGTTCACGGTACGGAGGAATTCCGACAGTGCACGGAGCTTCTCGTCCGAGGGCGGTTCGTGGACACGGTAGAGCAGGGGCGTCTTCTTCGACTCCAGTTCCTCGGCGGCGGCAACATTGGCCTGGATCATGAATTCCTCGATCAGCCGGTGCGCGTCGAGGCGGAGCGGGGTCACCACCCGTTCGATCAGCCCATGGGCATTGAGAACGAGCTTGCGTTCGGGAAGGTCGAGTTCCAGGGGTCCGCGCGCGTCGCGGCCCTTGCCGAGAATGCCATAGGCGCGCCAGAGCGGCTTCAGCACGCCGTCAAGCAGGACCGAGGCCTTGTCGCTGCCGCGCCCGTCGATGGCAGCCTGAGCCTCCTCGTAGGAGAGTTTGGCGGCCGAGCGCATGATGACGCGCGCGAAGCGGTGCCTGGTCTTCCGGCCTGACCGGTCGAAGGACATGAAGCAGGCCAGCGCCGGGCGGTCTTCCTTCTCGCGCAGCGAGCAGAGATCATTCGAGATACGTTCCGGCAGCATGGGGACCACGCGATCCGGGAAATAGACCGAATTGCCGCGAATGCGTGCCTCGCGGTCGAGCGCCGATCCCGGCTTTACATAGGTGGCGACATCGGCAATGGCGACGATGATGTTGGCGCCGCCGCTGGCCTCGTCGATCTCGGCCCAGACCGCGTCGTCGTGGTCGCGCGCGTCGGGCGGATCGATGGTGATGAGGGGAATGTCGCGGAGGTCGGTGCGGTCGCCCTTGGTGAAGGGTTTCAGCCCTTCGCTTTCCGCCAGCACGCGCTCGGGGAAGACATTGGGGATGCCGTGCTGGTTGATGGCGATCAGCGAGATGTTGCGCTGGTCGGACATGTCGCCCAGCCGCTCGCGCACCCGCGCCATGGGAAGTCCGCGGCCGCGCTCGCGCTTGATCTCCGCTTCGACCAGTTCGCCATTGACTGCGCCGTTCTCGTCGCCCGGCAGGACCTGCAATTCGTTGCGGGCCTTCTTGTCCACGGGGATGATGCGGGCACCGAGGCCCTTGATGATGCGATAGACGCCGAGCACTCGCTGCGAGCGGTCGGACAGCGCCTTGATCACCCGGGCGCGGAACCTGTAGCGCCCGTCCTTCGCGGGTTCGATCTTGGCCAGGACCCGGTCGCCCTTGCGGGCTGCCTCGCCGCCGGTGATCACCACCTGCGGGGGCTTGCCCGCCGCGCGCTCGTCCCATTCCACCGGTTCGGCAAAGGCCTCGCCGTCCCGGTCGATGCCGATGATCTCCAGCACCGTTACCGGCGGCAGGCTGGACCTGTCGATCAGCCTGCGCTGGCGGCGGGCCAGCTTTCCCTCCTGTTCCATGCGTTTGAGAAGGGCCTTGAGACCCACCTTGTCGCCCCCCTTGATGTCGAAGTGGCGGGCAATCTCGCGCTTTCCCACGATGCCGGGCGAGGACTGGATGAACTCCAGCACGTCGGCTTCGCTGGGCAGGCCAGGGGGCGGTTGCTTCTGTCGTGGCATGCGGAATGGCCTGTGGGAAACCAACCCTGAGTTTGGGTTTGTGTGTGACGTGAACCGGCGCTCAAATATAAACCACGATTCGCTGGTTAGGACGGAAAATGGCGACGGCGAAGGCAAAACTCATCGAGAAGGCGCGGCAGTTCGCAGCCCTGCCATGGCGCGACGCGGGGCACGGCATTGAAGTCCTGCTCATCTCGTCGCGTGGAACCGGGCGCTGGGTGATCCCGAAGGGCTGGCCCATCAAGGGGTTTGCGCCGCATGCCTCGGCGGCGCGTGAAGCCTTCGAAGAAGCGGGCGTGGGCGGCATCATCGGCAAGGGTGCGCTTGGGCAATACTCCTATGACAAGCAGATCGACGGCGAGGCATCGATCGCCTGCGACGTCGACGTCTTCCCGCTCGAGGTCATGATCCAGCATCCGTCCTGGCCGGAGCAGGGGCAGCGCGAGCTCCGCTGGTTTCCCAGGGACGACGCGGCAGGCGCGGTTCAGGAGTCTGGGCTCGCCCGCCTCATCCGCAAGCTGAAATAGGCTCAGGTCGAAGCTTCGGCCGCAGGTTTGCGCGGCTTCTTCGCAGCCGCCTTCTTGGCAGCGGGCTTCTTTGCCGCAGCCTTCTTCTTGCCGGAGGGCTTGCCCGCCTTGGCAGCGATCAGCGCGATGGCCTCTTCCAGCGAGTAGGCCTGCGGGTCGGCATCGCGCGGCAGCGTCGCATTGACCTTGCCGAACTTCACATAAGGCCCATAGCGGCCGGACATGATCTGGATGCTGCCGCCGCCTTCCGGATGCGGTCCCAGATCCTTCAATGCGCCGGCCCTGGCGCGGGTAAAGCCGCGCGCCTTCTTCTGCGCCAGGATATCGACCGCACGGTTGATGCCGACGGTGAAGACCTCTTCGCCGGAATCGAGATTGGCATAGGTTCCGTCATGGAGGATGAAGGGGCCGAAGCGGCCGAAATTGGCGACGATCGGTTTTCCGGTCTCCGGATGGATGCCCACTTCGCGCGGCAGCGACAGGAGGCGCAGCGCCGTCTCGAGATCGATGGTGTTGGGATCGGTGCCCTTGGGGATCGAGGCGCGGCGCGGCTTCTCGCCTTCGACGGCTTCGCCCAGCTGCAGGTAAGGGCCGAAGCGGCCGACGCGGCGCGTCACCTTCTCGCCGGTCTCGGGATCGACGCCCAGCTCGATGCCTTCCGCAGGCACGGCCTCGGTGCCTTCCGCCGGCGGCGACATGGGGCGCGTGTACTTGCAGTCCGGATAGTTCGAGCAGCCGATGAAGGAGCCGAACTTGCCGAGCTTGAGCGACAATTGCCCGGTGCCGCAGGAGGTGCACTTGCGCGCATCCTCGCCGTCGGCGCGGGGCGGGAAGATATGCGGCGCCAGGATATCGTTCAGCGCGTCCAGCACATTGGTCACGCGCAGTTCCTTGATGTCCTCCAGCGCGCCGGTGAAGTCCTTCCAGAAGTCGCGCAGCAGGTCCTTCCACTTCACCTCGCCGGCCGAGACACGGTCGAGCTGCTCCTCGAGATTGGCGGTGAAGTCGTATTCGACATAGCGGCTGAAGAAGCTTTCGAGGAAGGCCGTCACCACCCGGCCCTTGTCTTCCGGAATCAGGCGCTTCTTGTCGAGGCGCACATAGCCGCGAATGCGCAGCGTCTCGAGGATGGAGACATAGGTCGAAGGCCGGCCGATGCCGAGCTCCTCCAGCTTCTTGATGAGCGAAGCCTCGGAATAGCGCGGCGGCGGTTCGGTGAAGTGCTGGTTGGCGGCAATGCCCTTGACGCCGATGGAGTCGCCGCGCGCCATGAGCGGCAGGCGGCGGGCGTCCTCGTCCTCGCCGTCGTCGAGATCCTCGTGATAGACCTTCAGGAAGCCGTCGAACTTCACCACCGAGCCATTGGCGCGGAAGCTGTAGTTCTTGCCGTCGCGGCCCGTGGTGCCGATGTCGGCGGTGGTGCGCTCGAGTGCGGCACTCTCCATCTGGCTGGCGACGGTGCGTTTCCAGATCAGGTCGTAAAGCGCCAGCTGGTCGGCGTCGAGCGCCCTGCGCAGCGAGGCCGGGTGGCGCGAGACTTCGGTCGGCCGGATGGCCTCATGGGCCTCCTGCGCGTTCTTGGCCTTGCTGGTGTAATGGCGCGGGACCGAGGGCAGATAGGGTTCGCCGAAGGTCTTGAGAATGGCGTTGCGGGTGGCGGCGATGGCTTCCGGCGCCATGTCCACGCCATCGGTTCGCATGTAGGTGATGAGGCCCACGGTCTCGCCGCCGATGTCGATGCCCTCGTAGAGGCGCTGCGCCAGCTGCATGGTGCGCGACGACGAGAAGCCCAGCTTGCGCGAGGCCTCCTGCTGCAGCGTCGAGGTGCGAAAAGGCGGGTAAGGGTGGCGCTTGGCCGGCTTGGACTCGAGGCTGTCGACCTTGAAGGGCTGGTCCTTCACCGCCTGTTCGATGGCGCGGGCCGAGGCCTCGTCTCCAAGGTCCAGCTTGCCCAGTTTCTTTCCGTCGATGGCGTTGAGGCTGGCCTGGAATTCGCCACCCTGCGGGGTGGTGAAGGTCGCATCGATGCTCCAGTATTCCTGGGCCCGGAAGGCCTCGATCTCGAGTTCGCGGTCGCAGATCAGGCGCAGCGCCACCGACTGGACGCGGCCGGCCGACCGCGATCCCGGCAGCTTGCGCCACAACACGGGCGACAGCGAGAACCCGACGAGATAGTCCAGCGCGCGGCGGGCGAGATAGGCATCCACCAGGTCCGCATCGACATCCCTGGGGTGCTGCATTGCCTCTAGGACAGATTGCTTGGTGATCGCGTTGAAGACGACGCGCTTCACGTCCTTGCCCTTCAGCGCGCCCTTCTTCTTCAGAACCTCCAGCACGTGCCAGGAGATCGCTTCGCCCTCGCGGTCGGGGTCGGTCGCCAGGATCAGGCGGTCATCAGACTTGAGCGCGGCCGCGATGTCGGCCAGGCGCTTGGCCGACTTTCCATCGACCTCCCAGGACATGTCGAAATCCTCGTCAGGCCGGACGGAGCCATCCTTGGCCGGCAGGTCGCGGACATGACCGTAGGAAGCCAGAACGGTGAAGTCCTTGCCCAGATACTTGTTGATGGTCTTGGCCTTGGCCGGAGATTCGACGACGACGACGGTCATTCAGGGTCCTGAGCTAACGTGCCAGCCTCATATAGGCATCCATTGGGGCCTGCAAGCAGGCCAAATCGGCGTGATTTACGCTGAAATGCAAGCAGGAGTTGCTTAATCTGCGGGCACACACCTATATAGTGCGTGCATTCGGGACGATTGGAGACGACTGCGATGAAGATGCGGCTGACACGCGCCCAGTCTTCCGAGCCAGAACCTGCCAGAGATACGGCGCCGGCCAAGGCCAATCCGGGCATGAACGGCCGCGAGGTGGCCGACTACATCGCCGACATGACCCTTCAGCTCAGCCGTCTGGCACGATCGGCCGGGCTGACCAGCGTCATGGTCCCCCTGGAGTTCGCTTACTACGAAGCCTTCGCAGCGGCCAACAAGGTGGAGATTCCGCCCGAGGAACGCCGCTACCTCAAGACCCTGGAGGAGGCCTGCCGGAGCTTCACCGAGACGCCGGACGGCTCCGACAAGCCCACGTGAGGTCGACGCCTAGTGGAGGCGCCACTCCTGGTCGACGTGCTTCAGTTGAACGGGTCCGACGATCCCGGCATGTGCCACCCGCACCGAGGCCAGCGGCCCTTGAAGGTTGTGTGACCAGAAGTCGAGGAACTTGATGAGCTTGGGGAACCTCGGCGCCAGATCGTAATCCTGCCAGATATAGGTCTGCAGGATCTCGCGGTAATCGGGCATGCGATACATGATCTCGGCTGTGGTGAGACTCCAGCCACGCAACTGACAGGCAAAGTCTTGATCGCTCATCTCGTTCCCTCCGTGAGTCGTAGCGACGAACTCTCCAATACCAGTTCAACGCGATCATGCGGTCAAGCGCATGAATGAAGAATTAATGTTTGAAATCAGCATGTTGGCAGTCACTCATGATGAGTGCTGCTAAGGTGCCCAGAGATTGGCCATCTTGGCGTCGGTGAGAACGGCGGTGCGAAAGTCTGCCACGGTAGCGGCGGGATAGTCCTGCTGCGGGCGGTGTGAAAACCGGCCACTTTGCCCTTCCTGCATCTGGAGGGAGGGCTCGGAGATCTATACTGTGGAGCTTTACCGCAAGGT
>JBGSNJ010000299.1:0-4415 GCA_041739715.1 Aestuariivirga sp. | reverse complement strand
CGGGAACATCTCGCCGAGCAGCGTAACCGTGGGAAGCGAACTGCGGGGGCTTCGCGGTGCGGCGACCGGACCCTGGCGGATCTCGCCCGCGGCGTACTTCAGCATGGCGCCAGCCAGAACGTCCTTGGCCTCGGCATGGGTCGGCACGCCAAAGCCGGGTACATCGATGCCGACGATGCGGACACCGTTGATCTCCTTCGGAAGGAGTTGCAGCGGCACGCCGGAGGCCGTTGGCACACAGAGATTGGTGATGACGATGGTGTCGTAGTCTTCCGGCTTTGCCAGTGCGAAGACCGCATCGCGGATGTCTTCGAAGAGCTTGCCGGTGATCAGCGTCTCGGAGTTGAAAGGAACATATCCGACGGTCCGGCGCGCGCCGTAGAAGTGCGAAGTGAAGGTCAGGCCGTAAACGCAGCAGGCCGAGCCCGACAGGATCGTAGCGGTGCGGCGCATCCGCAGGCCTACGCGCAGGCTGCCGAAGGCGGGGCACATGCTTTGCGGCTGGTCATGCGGACCAACCGGATAGTCCTTGGCATATTGCTCCAGCGTCTCCGACTTGCCGGCGGTTTCGGCGGCCTTGCGGAGTTCGTCTTTGCCGGCGTGGCACGACATGCCGCCAACATCCGCTGCGGCGCGCGGCGGTTCCGCGGGCTTCGCGTCGGGGTTCAGTCTGTCGATCAGCGTGACCATGCCTGCATTACACCGTGTCGTAGATGACTTCGAGCGAGGGGCGGTCGACGATGGTGCCACCGCACATGTCTTCCAGGCTTGCCGGCTGGAGCACCACGCCGCGGCCGACGGCATCGCCGGAGAAGAGGCCCAGGAGGCCGTCCTGGTCCAGCGGGGATGGATGCTGCGGCGGCGCGTCGGCGACATTGAGCGCGAGGGCTTCGAAGAGCGGTCCCCAGTCGCCGCCGGGCTTGCCGATGATCTCGTAATTGGCGCTCTTGCGCCGAATGTCTTCATTGGCGGGAATGGAGGCGAGGACCGGGATGCCGACCTTCTCCGCGAAGGCATGAGCCTCGCCGGTATTGTCGTCCTTGTTCACGACAATGCCCGCCACGCCGACATTTCCGCCCAGCTTGCGGAAGTAGGTCACCGCCGAACAGACATTGTTGGCCACATAGAGCGACTGCAGGTCGTTGGAGCCGACGATGATGACCTTCTGGCACATGTCGCGGGCGATCGGCAGGCCGAAGCCGCCGCAGACAACGTCGCCCAGGAAGTCGAGCAAGACGAAGTCGAAACCCCATTCGTGGAAGCCGAGCTTCTCGAGGAGTTCGAAACCATGGATGATGCCGCGCCCGCCGCAGCCGCGGCCCACTTCGGGTCCGCCAAGTTCCATGGCGAAGACGCCGTCGCGCTTGAAGCAGACGTCGCCGATCTTGACCTCTTCGCCAGCCAGCTTCTTGCGCGCCGAGGTCTCGATGATGGTGGGGCAGGCCTTGCCGCCAAAGAGCAGCGAAGTGGTGTCGCTCTTGGGGTCGCAACCGATGAGCAACACCCGCTTGCCTTGCTGCGCCATCATGTAGGAGAGGTTGGCCAGGGTGAAGCTCTTGCCAATGCCGCCCTTGCCATAGATCGCGATGATCTGGGTTTCTTTCTTCACCGGACCGGTGTGAACGGGATCTGGCGGGATCGCCGCTTCCTCGCGGAGCTTCGCCTGGCGAACGAGATTGACGTCAATGCTGTTCATTGGATCGTTCTCCAGTCGAGGACCATCTTGAGGCAGGTGGGGTCGGTGAATGCCGTGCGATAGGCCGCCTCGGCATCCGTTGCCGTTACGCGGTTGGTGATCAGGCCGTCCAAGGAGAGCTTGCCGCCGTCGATAAGACTGCGGACAGCGGCAATGTCTTCAGCCGCCCACTCGGCCGCGATGCGCAGCCGCGCTTCCCGCATGAAGGCGGGCGGGAAGGCGAAGCTGATCGGAGTCTCATAGAAGCCCGCAAGCGCAATCTCGCCGCCCTTAGCAAGGCGCCCGATCAGCGAGTCGATGAGTGACGCATCGCCGCTTGCGTCGCAGATCGCACCGTAGTTCCGTCGCGCATCGTCGGCTGGATCGATGACGGCATAGCCATCGGCGTCCTGCCGCATGGGGTTGCGCTCCCAGACGGTCGGCGCTTCGGCACCGAGTGCGATGGTGATGCGCGCAATGAGGCGGCCCAGTATTCCGTGGCCGATGATGAGTTCCGGAAGGGTTGCGTTCTTTCCGGCGACGGCGTGATAGGCTGTGGCGGCCAGAGCGAAGAGGATGCCGGCCTCGCCCAGTCCGGCCGGAAGGGCCACGGTCCGGCGCTCGGGAACCACGATACGCGAGGCGGCACCGCCAAACAGCCCTTTGATCTCGCCGTAGCAGTTGGCGCCGGGAACGAAGACTTCGTCACCCGGCCGAAGCCGCGCCGATGCACCGGCGCTGATCACCCGGCCGACCGTTTCGTAGCCGGGAACTAGGGGATAGCCCATGCCAGGGAAGTTGGGCATGCGGCCGGACCAGAGCAGGCGCTCGGTGCCGGAACTGATGCCCGACCATTCCGTCTGCACGACGACGTCGTCCGCGCTGGCCGGAGCCAGATCGATATGCCTGAGCCCCAGATTCTCAGGCTTCTCCAGAACAACTGCGACCGTCTTCATGGTCGGTCTCCATCTGAGCCTCCTGCTGCTGAATTGGGCAGGTTTGTCAGAGTCCCGGTTGTCACTTTACTCTGACACCAGAGAGTGTCAACTAGGATGTACATACTTCGCGCTAACTCAAATTGACAGGACTGCCAACCCCGTGATCAGGGGCATGCGCGTCGGGACCGGCCTGATGGCGGCAAAGCCAGCCGTGGATGCGATCCGCCCGATCTCGGCCACTGTCCGGGTCCTGCCCTGCCCCATGGCCGTGAAATAGAGATCGAAGTAGGCGTCCGTAACTGCGGCGGTGGATTTCAGTCCGGAGAAGGGCTCGGCCACGACAAGCTTTCCCCCTGGCGCCAGGGCAGCCCTGACGGCCTTCAGCAGCTTCAAGACCGATTCGTCGTCGTGGTCATGGAGAATGCGGATCAGCGTAATGACATCGGCCCCCTGCGGAAGGGGATCGGAGAGAAAAGATCCTCCGTGAACGGAGAGCCTGTCTCCAAGGGCGCGGATGGCGTCCGAGTCGCGGGCGTGGCTGATCACGCCGGGGAGATCGAAAAGGGTGAGCGCAAGTGCGGGGTGCCGCGCGGCAGCGCGAGCGATGAAGGTGCCGTTGCTCCCGCCCACGTCCATCAAATGCCGGTGCTGGCCAAAATCATAGGCTGCAAGGATCTCGCCGGCTACGGCCTGCTGCGATGCGGCCATGAGCTGCGTATAGGCGTTTGTTTCTTCGGGCCGCGCCGTCTCGGGCGACGTTGATCCGGCATAGGCCCAGAAGCGCCGCAGTGACGTGTCGGTGCGCTGGCCGCGCAGCAGCGCCAGGGGGTCCGCGAGGTCATCGTAGAGGAGGTGGTGGTGCTCGACGAAGCGGCCGATCCAGGGGTTGCCGAGGAGTGCCGCACCATGAATGCCGAGGCCATAGGCCCCGGTGCTCGTGACTTCGAGGAGGTCGATCGCCGCAGCGGCCTTCAGCAGGCGTCCGGTCCGGTCGGCCGGCCAGCCGATTCGGCGGGCGATGTCGGCGGTTTCGAGCGGCCCTTGGCGCAAGGACTCGAGAAGGTTGAGCCGAACCACGGCATAGAGCACCTGGGAATAGGTGAAGCCGGCGAGCAGATCGAATAAGTCCTTGGATCGCTTGCGACTTATTGGCCGCGTCAGGGGAAAGCGGGTGGCAAGATCCTGAAAGCGCGGGTTGGCGAGAAGCCGGTTCCGCAGGTTCAGCCAGCGGTCACCCAGGGATCCGAGCAGACTCACGCGGCCTGGCGGGCGCTCAGGCCGGTCACCAGGCTGCGCGAGACGGCCGTGATCTGCAGGCCGAGTTGCTCTGCGCCGGGGCAGGGGGGGATGGCCGCGAGAGCGGCAGCAAGATGATCTTCGAAGCGCTGCATGGCGCCGTCGAAGCCAAGTTCGTCGACGAAGTTCGGGCAGTGATTGGCGGCGTCCTGGCCAGTGGGTTTGCCCAGGTCCTGCGCCTGCCCGGCGACGTCGCGCAGGTCATCGGCAACCTGGAAGGCCTCGCCGATGGCATAGCCGAGAGTCTGCCAGGCCTGCGGTTCCAGCCCGGCTGCGGCAGCGCCGGCCATCGTACAGGCCGCGAAAAGCGCTCCGGTCTTGGCGCGCTGATAGTTGACGATGTCGATCTTGTCTTCGTTTTCCCAGGCCTGTCCGGCGCAGATCCCGTTGGGGCCCCCGACGGCCGCGGCAACGATGCGCGTGATCGGTGCCAGCCGGTCGGGCGAGAGCGCGAGCCGGATCGCCAGCTGTTCGAAGGCCAATACGATCAGCGCGTCGCCGGCGAG
>JBGSNJ010000272.1:0-2597 GCA_041739715.1 Aestuariivirga sp. | reverse complement strand
GACGAGGTGGTGCGCCCCGGCCCCGATCCCGCCCAGACGCCCGCCGCGCGCCATCCCCGCCAGATGCGCGTCATCCCCAGGTCGCGCGACTTCCACTGAACCCGGTCCCCTCAGGCTTGCGGCTTGATTTGCCGCCGGGATATGCTAGCCAGCGCAGCACCTCCCGGTAGCTCAGCAGGATAGAGCACAGGTTTCCTAAACCTGGGGTCAGGGGTTCGAATCCCTTCCGGGAGGCCACTCCCCGGCCGCGGCATCACAGCCTGTAGATGATCGTCCGCACGATGCCTGATGTCTCGTTGGCCTCGCAGACCACCGACGCCGACTGAGCCTTCAGATTGAAAGGCGGGCTGGTCAGCACCACGCCGCTGTTCTGCTCCAGGCGGATCCAAGGGCCGGTGGACTGATCGCGATTGTGCGGAAACTCTGCCGCGTCCGGCACATGCTCGGTCACGCAGAGGTAGGAGAACCTGCCACTGCAGCGATCGAGGAATCGCAGGATGCTGTCGTTCGAGAGATGTTGCAGGACCTGCCGCACCGTGGCCACGTCACCTGCCGGCAATTCATCGCGGGTGATGTCCAGTGTCCTGAAGTCCACATCAAGATCGCCGAATTTCCCGCGGTTGAAGTCGATCAGCGATCCCACCACATCGCAGGCGAAGTAGTTCCGGCAATAGCGCCGCAGCACTGCCCCGATCCGGAAGTCGCCACAGCCGAGGTCGACGAGGTCGGGTTTGTCCGGCAAGGCGCACAGGAACTGCGCCATGGCCTTGATGTAGGGCAGAACGATGTGCGGCGTATAGGAGCCGCTGCCGGAGTAGTATCTGGACCGGCCCGAACTGCCCCAGATGCCATTGTCGTAGACCCAGCCGAAGACCGTCTCCGGATCGGCACTTCCCTGCGCGGTGGCCGCTTCTGCCGGAACTCCAGGCTGCTGATCGGCATTGTGCAAGTCTCCGGCCCCCCTGTGTAAACGCATGATCCTTCGCCGTGCAGTTTTCAGCCAACCGGCCGAGGATGCAAGCCCGCAGGCGCCACTTGGCCGCGCGGCCCTTCACCTGTTAGCATCTGGGGGCCCGTCGCGCATGGGCAAGACGGGGGCAGACGTGCATGGCTTTGGTTTCGGAGGCTGAGACGCAGGCGCGCCGCCTGCCGATTCCGGGCACGCGTATCGGACATCTGGTACTCTGCGGCTTCCTGATCGCCACGGCCAACATCTTCGGATCTTCGCTCGCGGCCGCCCGCTTCCTGTCCACCCAGGGCGGGCAGGGCATCGCCACCTATTACATCATCTTTGCGCTCATCTCCATTCCGGCCTGGGCAATCTACGCACGCTTCATCGACCGCGGCAGCCGTGCCGTGCTCTTGCAGCGCTACCTGATGGTCATGACCGTGCTGACGACGCTGCTGATCGCCGCCAGCGGATTTGGCGGTTTGGTGGCCGACTATGCCCTCTATGTCGGAATCAGCGTGCTCGAGCTGCTGCTCTTCAGCATCTATATGGTGATGCTGACCGACTATCTGACGGCGCGCGAGATGTCTCGCTTCGCCACCCGCATCACCGTGTCGCTCTCGGCCGGCTCCATGGCCGGCGGCTTGCTGGCCGGCCTGCTCGCCGATCACGTCGAGCCCTTCTGGCTGCTCTTCGGAATGCCCCTGCTGCTGCTGGCCTGCTTCGTGCATCTCGCATGGCTCAGCCGCCGCTGGCCGCCGGCCGGCGAGTGGACGGCGATGGGAGAAGCCTCGGTGCTGGAGAGTCTGCGCGGCATCGGCCGCATCCTGCGCGGCGTCTCCATCGCGGTGCTGCTGTCGGCTGCGGTCTTCCTCAACATCGCCACGCAATGCGTCAGCGAATACATGGTCTTCGGCATCTATGCCGAGAGTTTCCCCGACGAGCAGGCGCTGGCCAGCTTCTTCGGCCTGATGAGCGGTGCGCTCAACCTTGCAGCCGTGCTCATCGGCCTGGGCCTGACCGAGCCGCTGATGAAGCGCCTCGGGGTGGCGCGCATGAACCTTTTCTTTCCCGTCTCGCTGGGCCTCAGCTTCGTGGCCATGATGGTGAGCCCCGTCCTCGCCGTCGCGATGTTTGCGCATGTGGTCTATGACGGCTTCTCCAACAACATCGACGCGCCGGTCATGGCCGTGAACTACAATGCCGTGCCGCAACGCTTCGTCGGGCAGGTGCGCGTCTTCAACGACAGCCTGATCTATCCCATCGCGCTCGCCGCATCGGGACTGGTGATCCTGCTGGTCGATCTCTATACGGGCTTCCTCGGGGTCGGCGTGCTGGGCATCCTGATGAGCCTTGCCTTCATCGGCGTCGGCTGGGCGCTTGGCCGTAACTATGTGCGCGGCCTCATCGGCATCCTGAAGGAAGGCTCGGTCAATCTCGACCGCGCCGGCTTCATGACCCATGAGGCGCCACGGGTCGCGGCCCGGCAGCAGCCGGAACTTCTGGACATGCTGAACGGCACCGACGGCACGGCGGCTGACGTCGCGCTGCGCATCGTGGCCAATGCCGACATCGCCCCCTTCGTCAATGCCATCGCCCGGCGTCTGATGTCGCCGGACGACCGGACCGTCACCATTCTTGCGCGTGC
>JBGSNJ010000190.1:0-4102 GCA_041739715.1 Aestuariivirga sp. | reverse complement strand
CGCCTCGAGCTATGTCTGGTGGCTCACCATGCTGGGCGGTGTCGCCTTCCTGGTCCCCGCGTTCACCGTGCGCGGCACGCAGACCCTGCATCTCTTCCGCGGCCGCTGGTACATGGGGATGCTGGGTGCGGCCTTCTCCTGCTCGACCTATTGGATCGTCATCTGGGCCATGACCCGCGCGCCCATCGGCCTGGTGAGCGCCTTGCGCGAAACCGGCGTGATCTTCGCGGTGATCATCGGCATCGCCTTCCTCAAGGAACGTCCCGGTCCCGTGCGCCTCGCGGCCGTGGCACTGGCCGCAGCCGGAATCGCCTTGCTCAAGCTGGGCGCCTGAGCGCCGGATTTGGCGGCCTCAATCGTCTTCAGGACATGGCGGCATGTGTGGCTGCCTCGATCCCGCCATTTCCAGTCCCTGGAGCAACAGATAGGTAACTCAATGCCTGCCATCATCCAGCGTTACGCAACGCCGCTCATCACCGGTCTCTTCATCGTCTCCCTCGTCTCGGGGATCGCACTCTTCTTCCATGTCGGGCAGTCCTATTTCCATGGCATGCACGAATGGCTGAGCATGGTCCTGATCCTGCCCTTCGTGCTGCACCTGTGGAAGAACTGGCGGGCCATGACGACCTACTTCGCCAAGCCGGCCTTCGCCGTGGCCATGGGCCTGTCGCTCGCCGGCGGCGCCGTCTTCGCCTATCAGGGCGCCAACAACGCTTCCGGCGGCCCACCCCAGATGGCGCTGGCCCGCATGATCCTGACGAGTCCACCCGAGAAGGTGGCACCGCTGCTCAACCTCTCTTCCGAAGACCTTGCCGCGAAACTTGCCGCAGCGGGTTTCGCAACCCCGGCGCCGGGACAGAGCCTCGCAGATCTCGCCAAGGCCTCCGGCAAGTCCGACATGGAACTGGCCGGCCTGCTGGCGCGGGCCCGCAACTGAGCGACGCGGACCCCGTCCCGTCCGGGGCCCTGCAATCATGTGGATATCTTCAAACTGCTGACAGCTGCTGACCGTAGACCACTCAAAGTGGCAAGCTCGATCCTTGCTGCTGTTCACGTTTTGGTCTAGTCAGGTTAAATGCCCGAGCATAAGAAAGTCATCTCCATTCAGGGTGCGCGCGAGCACAACCTGAAGAACGTCTCGCTGGAACTGCCGCGCGACAAGCTCATCGTCTTCACCGGTCTTTCAGGCTCGGGAAAGTCGTCGCTGGCCTTCGACACGATCTATGCCGAAGGCCAGCGCCGCTATGTCGAATCGCTGTCCGCCTATGCCCGGCAATTCCTTGAAATGATGCAGAAACCGGACGTCGACCAGATCGACGGCCTGTCGCCCGCCATCTCCATCGAGCAGAAGACCACCAGCCGCAACCCGCGTTCCACCGTGGGCACGGTGACCGAAATCTACGACTACATGCGCCTGCTCTTCGCGCGGATCGGCGTGGCCTATTCCCCGGCGACCGGCCTTCCGATCGAGAGCCAGACCGTTACCCAGATGGTCGACCGGGTGATGGAACTGCCCGAGGGCACACGCCTCTATCTGCTGGCTCCGATCGTCCGCGGCCGCAAGGGGGAATACCGCAAGGAACTGGCCGACCTGCAGAAGCGCGGCTTCCAGCGCGTCAAGGTCGACGGCCAATTTCACGAGATCGACGCGGTTCCGGCGCTGGACAAGAAGTACAAGCACGACATCGACGTGGTGGTGGACCGGCTGGTGGTGCGCAGCGACATCGCCACGCGGCTGGCCGATTCCTTCGAGACGGCACTCAAGCTGGCGGACGGTCTCGCGGTGGCCGAATTCGCAGACAAGCCCCTCCCCGCCTCTGCCACCTCGGAGGAAGGCGCCAACAAATCCAAGAACGAGACGCATGAGCGCATGCTCTTTTCCGAGCGCTTCGCCTGTCCGGTCTCGGGCTTCACCATCGACGAGATCGAGCCGCGGCTCTTCTCCTTCAACAATCCCTTCGGCGCCTGCCCGAAATGCGACGGCCTTGGCACCGAGCTGAAGTTCGAGCCGGAGCTCGTGGTGCCGGACGCCACCCTGTCGTTGCGCGACGGCGCAGTGCTTCCCTGGGCCAAGACGGGGAACACCTCGCCCTATTACACCCAGACCCTTGAGGCCATGGCCAAACACTTCAAGTTCTCCATGAACAACGCCTGGAAGGACCTTCCGAAGAAGGCGCGTGACGCAATCCTCTTCGGCACCGGCGAGGACGAGATCTCCATCACCTATGATGACGGCATCCGCTCCTACAAGACCAAGAAGCCCTTCGAGGGCGTGATCGGCAACATCGAACGGCGCTGGCGCGAGACCGATTCCGATTGGATGCGTGAGGAACTCTCCAAGTTCCAGTCGGATCATCCGTGCTCTGAATGTCACGGCTACCGCCTCAAGCCGCAGGCCCTGGCCGTCAAGATCGACCGCAAGCACATCGGCGAAATCTCCGAGATGTCGATCCGCCAGGCCAATGTCTGGTTCGACGAGCTGCTGGCCAAGCTGAAGCCGAAGGACAAGGAGATCGCCGCGCGCATCCTGAAGGAAATCCGCGAGCGGCTGAAGTTCCTCGTCGACGTGGGCCTGGACTATCTCAACCTGTCGCGCACCTCGGGCACGCTGTCGGGCGGCGAGAGCCAGCGCATCCGGCTCGCCTCGCAGATCGGCTCGGGCCTCACCGGGGTTCTCTATGTGCTGGATGAACCCTCGATTGGCCTGCACCAGCGCGACAATGCCCGCCTGCTGGAAACCCTCGTGCACCTGCGCGATCTCGGCAATACCGTGATCGTGGTCGAGCATGACGAGGATGCCATCCGGCTGGCGGACTATGTGGTCGACATCGGTCCCGGCGCCGGCGTGCATGGCGGTAAGATCATCGCACAGGGCACGCCCGCCGAGGTCATGGCCAATCCCAATTCGCTCACCGGGCAGTACCTGACCGGGCTGCAGCAGGTGCCGCTGCCGCTGCACCGGCGGAAATGGGAGAAAGGCCGCTCCATCCGCGTGAAGGGCGCCAGTGCCAACAATCTCAAGAACGTCTCCGCCGAGATTCCGCTGGGCGTCTTCACCTGCGTCACCGGCGTCTCCGGCGGCGGCAAGTCCACCCTCCTCATCGACACGGTCTATCGCGCCGCGGCCCGCAAGCTGATGGGCACGCGCGAGGCGCCGGCCCAGCATGACCGCATCGAGGGCCTGGAGATGCTGGACAAGATCATCGACATCGACCAGAGCCCGATCGGCCGCACGCCGCGCTCCAACCCCGCCACCTATACCGGCGCCTTCACCCCGATCCGCGACTGGTTCGCCGGCCTCCCCGAGGCCAAGGCGCGGGGCTACGAGCCGGGGCGCTTCTCCTTCAACGTGAAGGGCGGGCGCTGCGAGACCTGCCAGGGCGATGGCGTCATCAAGATCGAGATGCACTTCCTGCCCGATGTCTACGTGACCTGCGACGAGTGCCACGGCAAGCGCTACAACCGCGAGACGCTGGAGATCCGTTTCAAGGACAAGTCCATCGCCGATGTGCTGGACATGACGGTGACGGAGGCGGCGGAATTCTTCCGTGCCGTGCCCAGCGTGCGCGACAAGATGGAGACGCTGGAGCGCGTGGGGCTGGGCTACATCCATGTCGGCCAGCAGGCCACCACGCTGTCGGGCGGCGAGGCCCAGCGGGTGAAGCTGGCCAAGGAACTGTCGCGCCGGGCCACCGGCCGCACGCTCTACCTTCTTGACGAGCCGACGACCGGCCTGCATTTCCATGACGTGAAGAAACTGCTGGAGGTGCTGCACGAACTGGTGGACCAGGGCAACACGGTGGTGGTGATCGAGCACAATCTCGAGGTCATCAAGACCGCCGACTGGATCATCGACCTCGGCCCCGAGGGCGGCGATGGCGGCGGCGAGATCGTGGTGACCGGAACGCCGGAAGAGGTGGCCCGCGAGAAGCGCAGCTACACCGGCCACTTCCTCAAGGAGGTCCTGCGCCGCGGCAAGCGCGAGGCGGCGGAATAGCCCCGGCGTGCCGCTTCACTACTTCGCCTATGGCTCCAACATGTCGCTGGCCCAGATGTGGGCGCGCTGCCCCGGGAGCGTGGCGATCGGCACCGGCTGCCTCTC
>JBGSNJ010000162.1:0-1985 GCA_041739715.1 Aestuariivirga sp. | reverse complement strand
CCCACCATGGCCGGTCTCAGGCAGCGGTCGCCGATGGCGAAACCCGACTGCATTTCCTGGACCACCGTCCCGGGCGGATGGTCCTTGGTCGGCACCTCGAAGAGGGCCTGATGCAGGTTGGGATCGAACTTGTGGCCGACGGTATCGACCTTGCGGATGCCGTAGCGCTGGAAGACGTTGAGCAGCTCCTTCTCGGTCATTTCCACGCCGGTCATCAGGTTGCGGGTCACCGCATCGGCGCCGTCCTTGGCCTCCTGCGACATGGCGGCGAGCGCGCGCTGCATGTTGTCGGACACGCTCAGCAGATCGCGGGCGAAATTGGTGGCGGCATAGAGCGTAGCCTCGGCCTTTTCGCGCTCGGCCCGCTTGCGCAGATTGTCCATGTCGGCGGCGGTGCGCAGCAGCCGGTCCTTGAGGGCGGCAACCTCGTCCTTGAGCATGGCGATCTCGAGGTCGCGGGCGTCGACATCGGCGTCGGTGAAGGGGGTTTCCGCCTCGGAATCCTGCGGCTCAGGGGTCTTCGTCTCGTCAGCCATGCTCACGCTCTCTGGTCGGTCAATCGGGAATATCCGCCGCATATCGGCCGTCAGGCCAGAAAAATCAAGTGAGCAGGCGGCCGAGGACCTTGGCCGTGTAGTCCACCATGGGAATGATCCGCGCATAGTTCATCCGGGTCGGCCCGATGATTCCCAGCACGCCCACGATCTTCTCCTCGCTGTTCTTGTAGGGTGCGGCGATGAGGGAAGAGCCGGACAGTGAAAACAGGCGGTTCTCCGCGCCGATAAAGATGCGCACCCCCTCTCCTGCCTCGGCGAGCCCCAGGAGCTGGACCAGCTCGCTCTTGTTCTCGATATCGTCGAAGAGGCGCCGGATGCGTTCCAGGTCGGCCACGGCGGTGGCGTTTTCCAGCAGATTGGCCTGACCCTTGACGATCAGGGTCTTGCCCTGCGGATCGCTGTCACCTGCCCAGACGGCAACACCGGCTTCCACGATGCGGGCCGAGACCTCGTCAAGCTCGCGGCGCAAGCCGTCCATCTCCTCGCGCACCACGCGCTGCACCTCGGTGATGGTCTTGCCCTGGAAGCGCGACGACAGATAGTTCGAGGCTTCCGTAAAGGTAGAGGGCGGCAGGCCGCGCGGCACGTCGATGACGCGGTTTTCCACCCCGCCGTCCTCGCCCACCAGGATCACCAGGGCGCGGCCCGGCGCGAGATTGACGAACTCAATGTGCTTCAGCCGTGCATTCATCTTGGGCGTGACGATCACGCCGGCGCAGTGTGAAAGACCGGACAGCAGCGTCGTGGCCTCGCCCAGCACGTCTTCGATGCGCCGTGGCCGGTTGGAGGCGGCGATCTGGGCGTCGATGCGGGCGCGCTCCTCGGCGCTCATCGAGCCCACCTCCATGAGGGCATCGACGAAGAAGCGCAGGCCAAGGTCGGTAGGCACGCGGCCGGCACTGGTGTGCGGCGAGAAAATCAGCCCCGCTTCTTCCAGATCCATCATGACGTTACGCACCGAGGCCGGCGACAGGCTGTGCGGCAGGATCCGGGATATGGTGCGCGATCCCACCGGCTCGCCGGTCTCCAGATAGGTGTCGACCAGCCGCCGGAAGATGTCGCGCGAGCGCTGGTCGAGCCCGGCGATACCCGGAAGCTTTTCGTCAAGGAAAGGCTTGGGCGGAATGATGCTCATGGTGCCAATGTAGAAATCAAGTTGGCTGAGGTCAATTGTGGGTCTAGAAGACCCCCCTTCACGAAAGGAACCAGATCATGCGTCCATCGGGACGGAAACCGGACCAGTTGCGCGCCGTCAGCTTCGAGCGCGGCTTCACCAAACATGCCGAGGGCTCCTGCCTCGTCCGCTTCGGCGACACCCATGTTCTATGCACGGCCTCGCTGGAGGAGCGCGTGCCGCCCTGGCTCAAGGGCGCCGGCAAGGGCTGGGTCACCGCCGAGTACGGCATGCTGCCCCGGGCCACCGGCGAG
>JBGSNJ010000158.1:0-2750 GCA_041739715.1 Aestuariivirga sp. | reverse complement strand
TCCATGGAATCGGTGGTCGAGCCATGCGCGAGGCCAAGCTTGAAGGTGCCGCCCTTCTTGGGTTCGGCGCGCGCCGCAGTGGTGAACATGGTGTTCGCCGCTGCCAGGGTGAGGCCGGAGGCCAGCGCCAGCTGGGTGAATTCGCGGCGCGAGATCTTGCCGCGGCCAGCCAGCTTCGCGGCCTGCTTCAGTTTCTGTTCCGTCTCTGTCATTTGCTTCCCTCTCTATTGATGTCCCGTGCCGGTCTCGAAACTCTCAAGACCCAAGTAAAATTCATGGGACGCCCGAGTTTTTCTCGTGGCCATGAACTGCGCCAAGGCCGCCGCAATGCGTTTTGCTCCGCTCGCGGCACCATAACGTTGCGGTGAGCCTGTCATGCGACGAGGGCCCCGTCAATCGCTTGACGAGGCCCCCGAAATACAAATTTATGTAAGGTCAGCGGACTGCCGTTAGGCCATCCACCAACGCTCCCACATGTAACCGCCATCGTGGTCGAAGTCGGTGTTGAACTCGCCATGACCAACCTTGGTCGACAGCGCGCCGACGTAGTTGTTGAACATGAGCACGATCTGGCCGCCGTCATCGTGGACCAGCTGCTGGGCTTCCGAATACATGGCCGCACGCTTGGCATCGTCCGTTTCCGCACGGGCCGCCAGCAGCAGCTCGTTGAAGCGGGCATTGTTCCAGCGCGTGTCGTTCCACGGCGCACCGGCTGCCAGCGACACCGACATGAACATGTCGGCCACCGGACGGCCGCCCCAGTAGCACAGGCTCCAGGGCTTCTTGAGCCAGACATTGTCCCAGTAGCCGTCGGCCGGCTCGCGGATCAGGTTGATGTCGATGCCAGCGGCCTTGGCGCTTTCCTGGATCAGCAGGCCGGCGTCGACGCCGCCCGAGAAGGCCGCATCCGAGACCGAGAAGTCGACCTTCAGGTTCTCCATGCCCGCCTTCTTGAGGTAGCTCTTGGCCTTGTCCGGGTCATAGGTGTGGACCGGCTGCGGGTCGATGGCGAACTTCATCGCCTTCGAGATCGGATTGTCGTTGCCGGGCGTGCCGTAGCCGAAGAGGATCTTGTCGACCAGCTCCTGGCGGTTGATGGCGTGCTTGATGGCCAGGCGCACGTTCACGTCGCTGAAGGGCGCCGCATCGCAGTGCATCGGTGCGGTGTAGTGCGCGAAGCCGGACACATTGTAGAGTTCGGTTTCCGGCGCGTTCTTCAGCAGGTCGATGGTCTTGAGATCGGCACGGTCGATGAAGTGCACTTCGCCCGAGAGATAGGCGTTGGTGCGGGCGGCGGTGTCGACCATCGAGAGCAGCTCGACGCTGTCGAACCACGCGGTTCCGAAGTAGTTGGGGTTGCGCTCGGCGGCAAAGCGCACGCCGGGCTCGAAGGACTTCATCACGAAGGGACCGGCGCCGATGCCCTTTTCCCACTCGATCTTGCCGTCCTTCGACGGGTACATGCCGAGATGGTAGTCCGACAGGAGGAAGGGGAAGTCGGCATTGCCGCCGCTCAGCTCGAAGATCACCGTGTCGGGACCATCGGCCTTGACGCTGGTGATGGAGGACAGGACCGACTTGGCCGGCGACTTGGAATCCGGACCGATGTGGTAGTTGATGGTGGCAACCACGTCGTCGGCCGTCAGCGTCCGGCCGTCATGGAAGGTGATGCCCTTGCGGATCTTGAAGACCCACTTGTTGGCACCGTCGGCCGGCTCGAAGCTTTCGGCCACATGCGGGGCGGCTTCGTTCTTGACGTTGACCTGTACCAGCGGCGCGGAGAACAGCGACTTGCCGAAACCGAAGGTGAAGCCGTTGGCCCAGGTGGCGGGATCGAGCGAGTCGGTGGTCGACCCGTGGCCGATGGCGACCTTGAAGTTACCGCCCTTCTTGGCTTCCGCGCGGGCGGCGGTGACGAACATCTGGTTCGCCGCGGCGATCGTGAAGCCCGAGGCGATGGCGAAGGACATGAAGTCGCGGCGCGACAGCTTGCCGAGACCGACTGCCTTCTGGGCCGCCTTCAGTTTCATTTCGAATTCGGACATGCGTTTCTCTCCTTGATGAGCGCAAAACTGGTGTTCTGGGAAAATCGAGAACAATGCGATCGCGGGACCGATCTCTCCGGCCGGACTTCGCAGGCTCCGGCAAGCCGCCTTCTCCCCATGGTCGTTCTTGTTCTTGTGGACGGTTTGGCCCGTGCCCGCAGAAAAACTGTCATGGACATCAGGCTCCGTCAACCTCACTCTAGCACGACAGAGGTGAATAGAACTCACGGTTCGGACGTGTCATGTTAAATCTGCGACACGTGTTTGACAGGATCACGACGTAGCCAGGGCGTCCGGGGCGAAGCGGTAGGCGGTCGAGCAGAATTCGCAGGTAACCGTGATCATGCCGTTTTCGACCATATCGGCGCGGTCTTCCGGGGGGAACCGGCGCAGCATCTCCGCCACCGCGGCTTCCGAGCAGGTGCAATGCCGCTCCAGGGGAGTGGCAGGGTAAACCGTCACGCCATCCTCATGGTAGAGGCGGTAGAGCAAGTCTTCTGCCGTAAGTTGCGGATCGAGCATTTCATGGGCCTCCGCCGTCTGCAGCAGCAATCTCGCCTTGACCCAGTCGTCATGTTCCGCGGGCTGATCCTGCGCATCATCGGGCGCGTCGCCCGACGTGACCGGCAGCGGGCTCGCGCCGCCCTCGCGCGGCAGATGCTGGACCACGTCCGGCGGTTCGTGGCGGCCGGCGGCTCGGTCATC
>JBGSNJ010000115.1:0-4086 GCA_041739715.1 Aestuariivirga sp. | reverse complement strand
GGGCACTTCGGACGCAAGCCGGAGAAGGATGGTGGCTTCTCCTGGGAGAAGACGGATCTGGTGAAGAAGCTCAAAGCTGCGGTGAAGTGAGCGAGCCGGAACGTCGCTATCAGTTCTACGGGCGGCGCAAGGGGAAATCCTTGCGCCGTCATCATTTGCAGCTCGTCGATGAGTTGCTGCCGGCGCTGCGGGTGGGTCTTGCCGATCCGCTGCGGGGACTTGGCCGGCCGCTCTGGCTGGAGATCGGCTTCGGCGGCGGCGAGCACCTGGCCCATCAGGCCCAGCTTCATCCGCAGACGTCCTTCATCGGCGCCGAGCCCTTCGTCAATGGCGTGGCAAAGCTCTTGGCCCTGGTCGAGGCACGGTCGATCGCCAATGTCAGAATTCATGACGGGGATGCCCGCGATCTTCTGTCCGCGCTGCCCGCCGGGTGTCTTGCCCGGATCTATCTGCTCTACCCCGATCCCTGGCCCAAGGCCCGCCACAACAAGCGGCGCTTCGTCGGCGCCGAAACGCTCGCGCAGTTCCACAGGATCCTGGAGCCCGGTGGACTCTTCCTGTTTGCCAGCGACATCGCCGACTATGTGGCCTGGACGCAGGAGCATGTCACGGCTCATGGCGGTTTTGCCGCAGAGGGGGATCCGGCGATGCCCTTCGAGGACTGGATCGAGACCCGCTATGAGGCCAAGGCCCGCCGCGAGGGGCGGACATCGGCCTATCTGCGCTTTCGCCGGACCCCTTGAACTGGCGTCGCTTTCGGCGTATATGCCGGTCAACTTAGGTTCACTCACATAGCCACGAAAGTGGAGATCGAGAGTGGGTCCCAGTCCGGGGCCCACTTTTTTTATTGCCCGAAGGACAGGATGACAGACGAGAGACTAGCACGCGAAACCGGACCCGCAGCGCGGGTGGCGGGCCTTGTCGAGCCGGTATTGGCCGACATGGGCTTCCGGCTCGTGCGCGTGAAGATGAGCGGGCCGACGCTGCAGATCATGGCCGAGCGCCCGGACGGAACCTTCTCCATCGATGACTGCGAGAAGCTGAGCCGGGCCGTGTCGCCCCTGCTTGACGTCGAGGACGTGATCGGGTCGCGCTATCACCTCGAGGTCTCATCGCCGGGCATTGACCGGCCGCTGGTGCGGCCGTCCGACTTCGAAGCCTGGAGCGGTCATGAGGTGAAGATCGAAATGGCCGTTCCGGTGGCCGGCCGCAAGCGGTTCAAGGGAACGCTCGAGGGCTATGACGACGGCGAAGTGCGGCTCTTCATCGAGAATCCGGAAGGACCTGCGAAGGACCCGGTGCTGATCGGAGTGCCCTTCCGCGACATTGCCGAAGCGAAGCTGACATTGACAGATCAACTGATTGAAGCGGCCCGCCAGCGCCTGCCCCAGAAGGGCTATGGCGACGGCGCCGACATCGACGAAGACCAGATCTCTGAGGAGAGGAGCGAAGACAATGGCTGAACCCGCAGTGAGCGCCAACAGGCTCGAGCTTTTGCAGATTGCCGATGCGGTAGCGCGCGAGAAGACGATCGACAAGTCGGTCGTGCTCGATGCCATGGCCGAGGCCATCACCCGCGCTGCCAAGGCGCGCTATGGCGTCGAGAACGAAATCCGTGCCGAGATCGATCCGCGCACCGGCGAGACTCGTCTCAACCGGCTGCTGCTGGTGGTCGAGAAGGTGGAGAACGACGCCACGGAGATCAGCCTGGTCGATGCGCAGGCGCGCAATCCGGCCGCCAGCGTGGGCGACCAGATCGCGGAACCGCTGCCGCCCATCGAATTCGGCCGTATCGCCGCGCAGAACGCCAAGCAGGTCATCGTGCAGAAGGTGCGCGATGCCGAGCGCGAGCGCATGTACGAGGACTACAAGGACCGCATCGGCGAAATCGTGCATGGCGCCGTGAAGCGGGTTGAGTACGGCAACGTCATCGTCGACCTTGGCCGCGGCGAAGGGATCATCCGGCGCGACGAGTCGCTGCCGCGCGAAGTCTTCAAGACCGGTGACCGGGTCCGCGCCTATGTCTACGACGTGCGGCGCGAGCAGCGTGGTCCGCAGATCTTCCTGTCGCGCACCCATCCCGAGTTCATGGCGCGCCTCTTCGGCCAGGAAGTGCCCGAAATCTACGATGGCGTCGTCGAGGTGGTTGCCGTTGCCCGCGATCCGGGCAGCCGCGCCAAGATCGCGGTGCGGTCCAAGGATGGCTCGATCGATCCGGTCGGCGCCTGCGTCGGCATGCGCGGCAGCCGCGTCCAGGCGGTCGTGAACGAACTGCAGGGCGAGAAGATCGACATCATCCAGTGGACCCCGGACATCGCGTCCTTTGTGGTCAACGCACTGGCGCCGGCGGAGGTTTCCAAGGTCGTGCTCGACGAGGAGGCAGAACGCATCGAGGTGGTGGTTCCCGACGAGCAGCTGTCGCTGGCCATCGGCCGGCGCGGGCAGAACGTGCGCCTGGCCTCGCAGTTGTCCGGCTGGGACATCGACATCATGACCGAAGCCGAAGAGTCGGAGCGCCGTCAGAAGGAATTCATCGCCCGGACCGAACTCTTCGTCAATGCGCTCGACGTGGACGAGACGCTGGCGCAGCTGCTGGCCTCCGAGGGCTTCGCCTCGGTTGACGAAGTGGCCTATGTCGACCAGCGCGAGATCGCCTCGATCGATGGCCTTGACGAGCAGACGGCCGAAGAACTGCAGAACCGTGCCCGCGAGTATCTCGACCGGGCCGCGCAGGAACTGGACCAGCGCCGCGTGGAGCTCGGCGTGCTCGACGAACTCAAGGAGATCGAGGGGGTGACGCCACAGATGCTGGTCGCGCTCGGCGAGGCCGACATCAAGTCGATCGAGGACCTTGCCGGCTGCGCATCGGATGACCTGATCGGCTGGACCGAACGTAAGGATGGTCAGACCACCAAGCACAAGGGCGCCTTCTCGGCACTCGAGATCTCGGCGGACGAGGCCAATGCGCTGATCATGCAGGCCCGTGTCAGGGCGGGCTGGATCGAGGCGCCGGCCGAGGAACCGGCGCCGGAAGAGGTCGTTGCCGAAGCCGAGGCGGAAGCCCAGAGCTGAGGCGGGCAGGGCGAAGCATGGAGGCGGACAGCGATTTGGCCACACGCATGTGCATCGTGACACGGGAGTGTCTGGATGAGGCCGTGCTGTTGCGCTTCGTGCGTTCGCCCGACGGTGTGGCGGTGCCCGATCTGGCCCGCAAGCTGCCCGGACGGGGGATCTGGGTGACGCTGAACCGGTCCCGGGTGGCAGAGGCGGTCAAGAAACATTTGTTTTCAAAGGGTTTTTCTGAGGAAACCCGAAGCCCTGACGGCCTTCCCGACATGGTGGCGCGCCTGCTCCGGCAGAATGCCCTGTCCACCCTTTCCCTGGCCAAGAAGGCGGGGGAGGCGGTGACCGGTTTCATGAAGGTGGAGGAGGCTTTGGCCAGGGGCCGGGTGAGGATTCTCTGCCATGCCGCCGATGCCCAGCCGGACGGCTGCCGCAAGCTTGACCGGATGGCCGGCGACGGCGTGATGACGGTAAGAATGTTCAGCCGCGATGAATTGGATTTGGCATTTGGACGGTCAAATGTGGTACATGCTGCCGTGACAAAGGGCGGGCTGGCCGAAAAGCTCGTTGATGCCGTGCGGCGGATTGACGTTTTTGACGCCCCGTTGGGGTCGAAGGGATCTGAAGAGAGAGTATGACGGACAGCAACGATAATGACCGCAAGGCCGATGGCGCGCGCACTGGAGGCGGCACGCTGACCTTGAAGCGTCCCGTGGTCGAGCAGAGCCGGGTGAAGCAGAGTTTTGCCCATGGCCGGACCAAGACCGTGGTGGTGGAGACCAAGCGCAAGCGCATGGGCGACGAGAAGCCCGCGGCAGCAGAATCCAAGCCCGCGGCTTTTCAGTCGCAGCCGAAGGTGGCGCAGGGTGCGTCGCAGACAGCCACGCAGCAGCGCCCGCAGGCACCATCTGGAGGAGCTGGCCGTTCCGGCGTCGTCCTGCGTACGCTGACGGCCGAGGAGAAGGAAGCCCGCGACCGGGCCTTGTCGGATGCGCGCCTGCGTGAGGCCGATGAACGCAAGCG